>JAHEJF010000028.1 GCA_024639025.1 Ahrensia sp.
GCCTATTCGCATGGCGCTATCGCAGCACGACTGGGCAGGAGCGGAGATGCCGCAACCAAGGCCATTGAGCGCTTTCTGGAGAAAGTGACCCGGTAACGGCCGTTCAGAGTCTCAGCTTTCAGTCGCAACGCTGCGATGAAAAAAATCTAGAAAACACCGTATCAATCCTGATACCGGGTTTGCATGGCTCTGCAGCCAGCTAACAGGGAGAACCAAATGTCTCGTGTTTTGATTACCGGAGCGGGTCGGGGGATTGGCCTTGCCTTGGCAAAAGAATTGCTGGCGCGCGGACACATTGTCGTCGGTTCACTCCGCGCACAGGCTGAGGCTGACGCGCTTTGTGCAAGTTTGGGATCCGGGTTTACGGCTTTGGTATTCGATGTAAGCGACGATGATGCCGTTGCAAAGGCAGCACGCGATCTTGAAGGAGCGCTTGATGTGATTGTCAACAATGCAGGCGTTATCGGCGCCAGATCCCCTGATACGGTCACCTACGAAGATTTTGAAGAGTTTGCCCAGGTGCTTTCCGTCAATACGATCGCACCGCTGCGGGTGAGTCAGGCGTTTCTGCCGCATCTGCGCGAGGGGACAAATGCAAGGATTCTCACCATATCATCGCAAATGGGCATGCTCAGCAGCAATCAATCAAACTGCATTGCTTATCGTGCATCCAAGGCGGCGGTGAACAAGGTCATGCAAGGCCTGGCGACGGATTTGAAGTCCGAGGGCATCGCAGTCCAGATGCTGCATCCCGGTTGGGTGCGTACCGACATGGGTGGTTCGGGTGCCGATATTTCCGTTGAAGAAAGCGCTACCGGCATCGCCGACCGCATTGAGCAGCTGACCTTGGAGCAGACCGGTTCATTCCTCGCCTATGATGGCTCTCAAATGCAGTGGTAAATAATTTACGCAATATCCCCCGCCTTGGGAATTTTCATCTCATCTTCATCGGGATCGATAAGGCGGCTGGATTGCCAGCTTCTAAGCACCGCATTCATATCGTCCAGGACGAAGTGCCGCGCTGAATCGCTGTCATAACCTTCATCCAGCAGCGCGTCGTAATCGGTGTGATTATGCCGAATATGCGTGGTGACGGCCAACCACGCGCCAATCGGGGCAGGGAGATGGCGCAAATGCCGCCTGTGGGCAATCTCCTTGATAACCAACACATCAGCCAATGGCGCCAGCGGCACCAGCTCTTTGAGTGACTTGCTCATCTGTGTCTGGAATTTTGTACTCATAATTGTGACTTATCTGAAAACGACACAAAATTCACTTGCCGCGCCATCAAAAATGACATAAACATATCTTTATATCATTTTTTGGGTGAGCCAATGTTTCAAACAGACGACTACGTAGATTGCCTCAAGTCAATTGCTGAACCCAGCCGTTTGCGGATTCTTCGTTTGCTGTCGGCCGGCGACCTGACGGTATCGGACCTGACCACGATTCTTGGTCAATCACAGCCGCGCGTGTCGCGCCATCTAAAGCTGCTGCTTGAAACAAATCTCATCAATCGCTGGCAAGAGGGTTCTTGGGCACTGTTCAGGCTCGTGTCGACCGGAGACAAGGCCAATCTGATCAAGTCATTGCTCGATAATCTGTCGCCCGATGATCCCGTCATACTGAGGGACCTTGAGAGGCTGGAAGAGGTCAAGTCCAGACGTCGCGATGCGGCAGCGCAGTATTTTGCCACCAATGCTGCCAGCTGGGACGAAATCCGTTCGCTGCACATCGCTGAAGATCAGGTTGAGAAAGCATTGCTCAATTTGGTCGGCAAAGGGCCGTTCAACGCCATGCTGGATATCGGTACAGGCACAGGGCGCATGCTTGAACTGTTCGCGCCTTACTATCGCTCCGCGGTCGGTATCGATGCCAGCCGCGAGATGCTCGGCGTTGCCCGTGCCAATCTGGAAGCCGCCGATATCAAGAACGCTGACGTGCGCTTGGGTGACATCTACAATATGCCGGTCGAGCGCAACGCTTATGATTTAATCGTTGTCCACCAAGTGCTGCACTTTTTGGATGACCCCGCCGCTGCATTGCGTGAGGCTATGCGCAGCCTTTCGCCTTCCGGCAAACTGATTGTTGTGGATTTTGCAACCCACGAGCACGAGTTCCTTCGTGCAGAGCATCAACATCAGCGGCTCGGTTTTGAAACAAAAATGATGAACAACTGGTTTGACCAGGCGGGCTTGAAGCCGGTTGCGACGAAATCGCTGGCGCCTAAGAAAACCGGAAATAGTGAAGCGCTGACTGTGATGATCTGGGTTGCGCAGGATCAGCGATTGGAAATTGCAGCATCAAATGATGATGTTGACCTGACATTGGAGAATTTGGCGTGATGCGTGGTTCAGTTCTATCGAGAAATCC
This sequence comes from Ahrensia sp., assembly GCA_024639025.1. Classification (GTDB taxonomy): domain Bacteria; phylum Pseudomonadota; class Alphaproteobacteria; order Rhizobiales; family Rhizobiaceae; genus Ahrensia. Next base: position 2,374 of record JAHEJF010000028.1, read on the forward strand.
TGGCGCCGCACTGGAGCGGAACATTCGTGTTTCCTTTGAGTTTTTCCCCCCAAAAAGCGATGCGATGGAGCAAAAACTTGCACAATCCATCACAAGGCTGGCGCCGCTTTGCCCTGATTTTATCTCGGTGACCTATGGCGCTGGTGGATCGACCCGTGATCCTTCCAAGCGTACGCTTGCCAAAGTGTTGGAGCAGACCGGTGTTCCGGCGGCTGCACATTTGACCTGTGTTGGCTCGACAAAGCAGGAAGTCGATGAAGTCGTCAGGGACTTTGCCTCCATGGGTATCAAGCGCTTCGTTGCATTACGCGGTGATCCGGAAACAGGCATGGGCACCCAATATGTGCCAACGGAAGGTGGATATGAAAACGCCGCTGAGCTGGTCGGTGCTTTGAAGGCTTATGCTGATTTTGACATTTCGGTTTCTGCCTATCCGGAAAAACATCCCGAAAGCCCCGATTATGCGACCGACATCGATATGCTCAAGCGCAAAGTCGACAACGGCGCCAACCGTGCAATCACACAGTTCTTTTTCGACAATGACAATTATGAGCGTTATGTGGAGCGCGTGCGCCGTGCCGGGATTTATATTCCGATCGTGCCGGGCATTATTCCCATTCACAATTTCTGGTCGGTCGCCAATTTCGCCAGCCGTTGCCAGACGCATGTACCATCATGGCTCGAGGAGCGTTTTGCAGGACTTGAAAATGATCCCCAGACCCATGCGCTCATCGCCTCGGCGATCGCTGCTGAACAAGTGATGGACCTGGTTGATCGAGGTGTGGAGGACTTCCACTTCTACACCATGAACCGGCCCGACCTTGTCTTTGCGATCTGTCGATTGATCGGCATCAAGGGTGATGATGACAACGGTGTCCTGGCGGCCTGATGCTGCCGGAAGCTTCCAGGGTCCAGACCCAATAAGCGGTTGATGGCTGTTCTGAACGCATAATTACTGTGGCGCTCCATGACGCGCTCGCATAAAGCTCCTACATGCATTTTTGATGATGGAGCAGATGATGCAGCGATTTCTGGACGGAACTGAAGCCGCTTTGGCGTTGCGCCCGGACCAGCCGGTCTATTGTTTTCGGCCCCACGTACTGGCCCAGGACGCGAAACGCTTCCAATCATTGTTCCCCGGACAGACCGCTTATGCGGTGAAAACCAATGGTGAGCCCATGGTGGTAAAGGCACTGGTGGAGGCTGGCATGACTGCATTTGATGTTGCATCGCCAGCCGAGTTCGAACTTGTCCGTCAGTTTTCGTCCAATGCAGAAATGCTTTACATGCATCCGGTCAAGGCCCAGTCCGACATTCGGCTGGCATTCGAAAAGTACAATATTCGCACGCTGGTCGTTGATCATGAAGACGAGATCGTCAAAGTGCTGCGGGTCACCCGCGCACTGGATCTTGATCACACCCAGATCACCATCTTTGTCCGCCTGCAAACAAAGGGTCACGCCGCATACGAATTGTCCAAGAAATTTGGCGCGGCACCTGCGCATGCCGTTGAACTGCTGCAGCGTTTGCACCGTATCGGGTTTAAGACAGGCATCTGCTTCCATGTCGGCAGCCAGATCGAAGACGCCGACACCTATGAAAAGGCAATTGCTTCCGCTTATTGGGTGCGGACGCGTGCCGGCGTGCCGCTGGCAGGCCTCGATGTTGGTGGCGGGTTCCCGGCCAATTACGGTCGCGACCCCAAAAAGACCAACGTCTTCACACCCAGCCTTGATGGGTTGATGCAAAGCATTGATGCCGCCGTCAAAGAGTATAATTTCGACGATGTACCCTTGGTTGCCGAGCCGGGCAGGGTGGTTGTCGCGCGCGCCTTTTCATTGATCGTCCGCGTATTGCTGCGCAAGGGCAAGCGGCTCTATATCAATGACGGTATCTGGGCCTCTTTGTCGGACAGCTGGACGGGTAAGATCACCTTGCCGGCTCGGTTCATCCCGGACCCCAATATTCGACGTCGCAATGGAAAGTCGGACAATATTGTTCCGTTCAAAGTCTGTGGTGCCACCTGCGACTCCGTCGATATTCTCACTCGTCCCTTCTACTTGCCTGAGACGATAGACACCGGCGATTGGATAGAGATTGGCAATATCGGGGCGTACTCCATGTCGCTGAGAACCCGCTTCAATGGCTTTTACCCCGATACTTATGTCGAGGTGGAAAATGCGTTCGAAACCGGAGATGCTGCGACAGGCTTTGCAAGTCTGGAGACCATGGCCGATTGAGAACAAGTTTTGGTGCTCTAATGGATTTGCATAGTTGAGGCAGCACCATGAATCGTCACAAAAAGCCCAATGCACCCAAAGAGCCAATGTCGAAACTGATCAAATTCGTCATCGTCAACAGCACCATTGGCATCATGATCGGCTGGTTGCTCGCAGCGGCACTGATCTATTTCAACATCGCCAATCTGGGCAATCTGATGTCGAACACCGATCACAAGGTGGCCGCCATAGCGATTCTGGCGCTCTCTTTCGGCACTACATTTGGATTCGGATACCTTGCAACAGCAGTGCTGTTGCTGCCCTATGACAAAGACGATTTTGATCGTGTTTAGAGCGTTTTAGTCGAAATAGTTGAACAGGATTTCGGTGGGCCACGCATCGGCGGGCAATCCGTTCTGCTGCTGTAGCTCTCTCACAGCGGCGCGCGTTCCGGCGCCCAGAATGCCATCGGCCTTGCCGACATCATACCCACGCGAGGCAAACTTTTGCTGCAGGCCTTTGAGCCTTTCTGCGCTGAGGCCGCCATGGTCCTTGCCCGCATTGTAGATCTTGGCCCCACCGAGCCTCGTGCCAAAATAGGCAGCAGTCAGCACATAAGTTAGCGACTGGTTCCACTCCAGCAGCACATTGAAATTCGGATAGGCAAGAAATGCTGGTCCCTTGCGGCCCATGGGCAAAATCAGGCTGGCCTCGAGTTCAGTCGACAATTGTCCTTCGCGAGCACCAACACCACGTGCTTTCCATTCAGACACCGGTAATTTTTTGTGTAATCCTGCGTCATACCATTCCATCTGGCTGGGGACTGAAACTTCCTGCAGCCAGGGCTGGTTGGCCTGCCAGCCGAGCGACGTCAGAAAGTTCGCTCCGGTCACGATTGCATCGGGCGCCGAAGTCTTCAGGCTGACCTGGCCGTCATTGTCGCCATCGCGGCCCTTTGTCAGATAATCGGCGGGAAGAACCTGGATTTGTCCGATTTCGCCGGCCCAGGCCCCTTTCACGTCCGGGGGCACAATGCCCTGGTCAATCAACTTGGCCAGAGCAATCAGCTGAGGCCTGAAAAGCTCTGGCCGACGACAATCATGCGCCAGCGTTGCAACAGCATTCAGGGTAAGAAAGTCGCCCTGAACAGCTCCGTAATCGGTTTCGAATGCCCAGAAAGCCGTGATGATTTCCGGTGCAACACCATACTCGGCACGCGCGCGTTCGAAAACGTTGGCGTACTTTTTCAGATTTGCGCGTCCATTATCGATGCGGTTTTGGCTGATCAACCTGCGAGAAAAGGTCAAAAAATCCAAGGTAAATACACCTTGTGCGCGATCGCGCTTGAGCACATTTGGATTGATTGAGGCAACGCTGAGCGATTCAAGACCCAAGCCCGATACACCGGCTTGCCTTGCTTCTTCGACAACATCGGCCCGCCAGCTTGCAAAATCGGAACCGCAGGCAGCACCGCTTTGAGCGTGAACGCTGGTCAAACCGGAGAATGACAGAGCGCCTGCCAACATGAGTGCTTTAATCGCTTTCATCCATATGCTCCCGTTCCGGACTTACTTTGTTACTTTTTTCAGCCACTCATCCCATTGGGATCGTGACCCAGCGAATACATTGATGTCGATATCGCCCTCGACAGGATCGATCCGTCCGGTTCCCGTATACTGCCAAAACGCCCAATTGCGGCCTGGATATGTCACGCGCGGGTGCGCTTTGACTGAACGCAGCCAAAACACATCCTTGTTGAAATGGCCCTCGAGATTGTCTCGATGGAAGTCCACCGTCGTGTAGATGATCGGTCGCTTGCCATAATGGCGCTTGATCATCCGCATGAAGATTTCCATTTCCTTGCGAACTGTTTCAGCCGGCGGGCGCAAGCGGCAGGTTGGCGACTTGCTGTTCCATTCCATGTCCAGCACGTGCGGCATGGATCCCCGCATGCGTGGCACATTGCGAATGAACCAGCGCGCCTGCTTTTTTGCCGAAGTGCAGAAATAAAAGAAATGATAAGCGCTCGATGCAATACCGGCGCGCCGCGCATCATGAATGTTCTTTGCAAATGCTTCATCCAGACGGTCGCCGCCTTCAGTGGCCTTGATGAAAGCAAATTCAATGCCCTGTCGGCTCAATTTTTTCCAATCTATGTCGCCCTGATATTTGGATACATCCACACCGTGCACGGGATTCCGGTTTGGTGCACCGCCTTCCCAAACGTCAACGGGGTCGCTGTCGGCATATTTGTAGCCGTCGCCGCTCACCGATGATGTGGTCAATTCATAATCCAGGGATGTGCAGCCTGAAATCAGGAACAACACGCACAATGAGGCAGCCAAAGAAACTTTTTGAATCACCGAATCGAAACCCTGTTTGTATCCCCAAACCAAAAATAGAGCACTCAATCGACTACGTCATGCCCAATGTTGAAAAAACTGTCCGAGCGTTATTGCTGCCTTAGCGCCTCTATTCATCACCGGGCTTGACGCTTAGCAGCCTTCAGTTAAGCCTGTGTTAACCATAAAATCCTGCAGGCTTGGCCCAATGTTACGCAAAATTGGATTGACTATCTTCGCTTTGCTCGTGATCGCCTTTGCTGGGCTTGCAATCGCGCCTCCGGATCAATTGCGTGTGGCGGCGAACTACGCCGCAAAAATGATTTGCTCCAATGTTGTTCTGGCCGATCGAGATCCGGCCGAAGTGCTCAAGGTCGACGTGCAGGCCCCTGGCCATCCGCTGCTTTGGCTGATGCGCTTTGCCGTTGATGAACGTGGGGATTATACCGTCGTGCGCACCGGGCTGTTCGGGTTTATTGGCAAGGGCATTTCCTTTGGCAACAGAAGCAGGGGTTGTACCTCTGTATCCGACCCCCGGCTGTTGAGTATCGCCAGTGCCGCTCCTGCCTACGCCCCGGCACAAATCCAGTTGCCGGACGCGCCTTGGCCACAGGGCAACAATGTCGTGCCGCCGATCAATCTAGAATTAGAGGCCGTGCTCAATGATCCTCAGCTGTCGGGTGAAGGCATGCGCGCGATCGTCATCGCCAAGGATGGCCGCATAATTGCTGAACGCTACGCGGAAGGATTCGATCAGGATACGCCTTTGTTGGGTTGGTCGATGACCAAAACAGTGACAGGCGCGCTGGTAGGCGCAGCGGTGCATCAGGGATATTTGGCGCTGGACGATCAGGTTGCGCTTGACGAATGGGCTGATGATGAGCGTTCTGCCATTCGCCTGTATGATTTGATGGGCATGTCGTCCGATCTGACCTGGAACGAGGGATACGGGTCCGTGTCCGATGTCACGCGCATGTTGTATCTCGAGCAAAGCATGGCCAATTTTGCAGCGTCAAAACCAATCGACAAACAAACGCCCGAGCCAACGGGGGACAGTTTCCTATACTCCTCGGGCACATCGGTGCTTATTTCGCGTATCTTGCAGGATGCGATTGGCGATGAGGCCCTGGCGGGCGCCTTTCCTGCGAGGTCCCTGTTTGCACCCATCGGTATGTCGAGCGCAGTATTGGAAACCGATGCCACCGGCACATTTGTGGGTTCATCCTATCTCTATGCAACGCCGCGTGACTGGGCGCGATTTGGCCAGTTTCTTTTACAACGCGGGGTCTGGAATGGGCGCTCGTTGCTGCCGCCGGGCTATGTCGACTGGATGACCGATCCGCATCCGGCTTCCAATGGAACTTATGGTCGGGGACAGGTCTGGCTCAGACCACCGCAGGAACCGGCTGTCGCCTCGCAGACAGAGTTGCCAACAGGCACGTTCTGGGCTTCGGGTCATGACGGCCAGTCTTTGGCGGTTATTCCGGAAGAAAATATGGTAATCGTGCGGCTGGGCCTCACGCCATCGAAACTGGGATATCGTCCCGCACTTCTGGCTCAAGCAGTAATAAGGGCAGTTCAGTAATCATGAAAAATCCGTCGCTCCCATTTTCACTCGTTGGCATCGATCATGTCGTATTCCTGGTCGATGACATGCAAAAGGCACTCAAGTTTTACGAAGAAGTGCTGGGCGCCCATATCGGCTATTCTTACCCGACATTGGGCATGGAGCAGGTCTGGTGCGGATCAGCGCTGATCGTTTTGTGGGACATCACACACCCGGGCGCCAAGGACGCGGTGCCTGCCGTGTCAGGTGGCCGCAATGTCGATCATATCTGCATTGCCACGACAACATTTGATCATGATGCCATGCGCGAGCACCTGGCGCGCCATAATGTTGCCATCGAACGCGAGGCCAATCATGGGGGTGCGCGCGGCATGGGTCATTCGATTTACATCCGCGACCCGTTTGGCAACAAGCTGGAACTCAAAGGTCCGGCAGAATATCCCGATGGAAAGGACTGGTAATGGCACTGCTCAATACGCCCCTATGTGATTTCGGCTGGAAGGCACCGGATTTCACCCTGAAGGATCCCAATGGCGTTGCCGTTACAATGAGCGAAAATCTCGGCGAGAAAGGCTTACTCATCGCCTTCATTTGCAATCACTGTCCTTACGTCAAAGCCATAGCCGACCGACTGGCCCAGGATGCGGACACGCTGATGGAAGAAGGCATCAATGTCATGGCGATCATGTCGAACGACTACAATGATTACGTTGAAGATAGCCCACCCAACATGCTCAAATTTGCGGCGAACTATGGCTTCAATTTCCCCTATTTGATCGATGAGAATCAATCGGTCGGCAAAACCTATGGCGCGGTCTGCACACCGGACTTCTTTGGTCTGAATGCGCAAGGAGAGCTGCAATATCGTGGTCGCATCGATGATGCCGGCATGGGCGATCCGATGGGCCGCACCCCCGAATTGATCAATGCCATGCGACAGATTGCAGAAACGGGCGATGGGCCACGCGAGCAAACAGCGTCAATGGGGTGTTCGATCAAGTGGCGTTAGAGCCTGTCGGTCCTTGATATAACCCCAAAACCGGGAAATGTCCGAAATACTTGATGCTGATGCCCTGTCGGCGTCTCGGTTTGAGGCTAAAACGCGTTGGCGCTCAGCGGGCAGGGCGCAACCCTGTCTCAACCAGCAAACCACGACGTTTGGCTTCGTAGTAATAGCCGCGGCTATACCATTTGACGGCAGTATCGAAGCTACCATCTGACAAAAGCCAGGCACCACGCAAATATTTTACCGCATATTTCAGGTTGGTTTCGGCGTCCAGCAACTGGTTGGGCGATCCCCGAAAACCCATTGTCTGAGCCGTCTGCGGGTGAATCTGCATCAATCCATAATAGGGCCCGTTTCGCGCTTTGGGATTGTAAGTGCTTTCACGCTTGACCACCCGGTGCACCAGCGCTTCGGGTACATCGTAGATGGCCGCATATTTTGAAATCAGCCCGTTGAGTGAATTATCAGTAAATTTATTGGGTGGGGCAGCACGGGCTGGAGCGACCACTTTCGGCGCAACAAAATCCGGCGCGCTGGTGCAAGCTGCAGGCAGGAAAGCAAAGGCAATCAAAAAATGGCGTCGATTCATATGCAATCCCACATCTTCAAACCGCAACCATTACGGATTTTGCTTCACGGTCTTGCTGGCCTTGGCCTTGGGTTGTGGCTTGGATTTTGCTGGTGACTTGGCTTTCGATTGAGATTTGGCCCTTTGGCTGGTTTTCGGACCTGGCTCTGCCAGGATAGCTTTCATTTCGTCCAGCAATTCGGCTTCCCAAGCCGCAGCGCGTTCACGCACCCGCTCCATATATGTTTCGTTCTCGAGGGCGGGAATGTCCGGGTCGTAATGCTCGGCCAATTCAATCATCGAACGGCGGTCCATTTGATTGAAAGCTTCCATCATGCGTGCCGCCTGTTCCTTGGTTGGACCCAGCGCTTCAAATGCAGAACGCCCCATGCGCAACGAACTGTCATAGGTTTCCCGAATGATGTCGCGACAACCCACATGCCACAGATCATAGACGTGCTGGCGGTCGACCGCCCGGGCAACAACGTGCACATCGGGGTAGTTTCGGATCACATATTTGACCAACTCGGTAATTTGCTCCTTGCCGTCAATGGCGACAACAAACAGT
>JAHEJF010000424.1 GCA_024639025.1 Ahrensia sp.
CTTTGCCTTGGGCGCATTTATCTCCGGCGGGCTTGCGGCCGGTGCCATGTTGTTTCTCAACAGCCGAACAAAATTGCGTCAGGATGCGATCATCGGGTTGGTATTCACATCCTTTTTCGGGCTGGGGCTTTTCATGATTTCGCTGTCGCCGAGCTCGGTTAACATTCAAACCATTGCGCTGGGCAATATTCTGGCAATCTCACCGACCGATTCAATTCAAATGGTGCTGATCACCGGCACGTCCCTGGCCGTCCTTTCGTTTCTTTGGCGGGACCTCATGGTTGTTTTTTTCGATGAAAGTCACGCGCGCACGATCGGTCTGAAGCCTGATCGGCTGAAATTAATTTTCTTTGTCATTTTGGCTGGCTCGACGGTCGCAGCACTTCAAACTGTCGGCGCATTTCTGGTGGTCGCCATCGTGATCATTCCTGGAGCAACTGCCTATCTTCTCACTGACCGTTTCTCCTACTTGCTAATCTGGTCCGTCATCATTGGCACGCTGACATGTGGCGCTGGCGCTTATCTAAGCTATTTCACCAATGGAGCTACCGGCGGAGTGATCGTTATCCTTCAAGGACTGGTATTCGCATTTGCATTCTTTTTTTCACCCAAATACGGCCAGTTTGCAGCCAAGAGACGCCGCGCAAAATTCCAAGCGGAGCGAACATAATGGACCAGTTGCTCCTACCTTTTGAACTCCTGTTCATGCAGCAGGCTTTCATGATCACTCTATTGATCAGCCTGCCGATGGCGCTGCTGTCTTGTTATCTGGTGCTTAAAGGTTGGTCGCTGTTCGGTGATGCGATCTCGCATGCTGTGCTGCCAGGTGTAGTCATCGCCTATGTGATCAACATTCCACTGGCAATCGGTGCATTTATCGCAGGAATGATTTGTGCATTGTCGTCCGCCTATGTCAGCGATCGCAGCCGCATTAAGGAAGACACGGCGCTCGGGATTGTTTTTGCTACCATGTTTGGTCTCGGCATAGTGTTGCACGTGGCTGTCAGCAGTGATGTCCACTTGGACATTATATTGTTTGGCGACATGTTGGGGGTCACATGGTCCGACATCGGCCAGACCCTGGTCATTGCATTGATCGTATCGGCCTTTTTGCTGATCTGGCGCAAGGACTTGCTGGTTGCTGCATTTGATCCGCAGCACGCCAGAGCCATTTCCCTCCCCATGGTGTTTTTGCACTACGGACTGCTTTCGGCTATCGCGCTGATGGCCGTTGCAGCCTTGAGTGCGGTGGGTATTATCCTGGCGATTGCCTTTTTGGTGACCCCTGGCGCCATTGCATTTCTGATCACGCGACAATTCCACCTGATGATGCTCGTTTCCGCGCTCGTTGCGACTAGCAGCACGATTATTGGCATCTACATCAGTTTCTTTATTGATTCCGCCCCTGCCCCGACGATCGTTTTGGTGATGACACTGCTCTTCATTATCGCCTTTTTATACGGCGCAAAGACGATGGATCCGTTGGATCCCGCACAAGGCAGTTCAAAATGATGTAGCTGCCCTTGGCTCTATGCGTCTTCCGCAGCAAAGTTGCGTCTGCGCTCCTGCTCTTCAAGCAGTGTCAGCAGGTCTTCAGCGGCCTTCAAGACATCGGTGCCAGGTCCGAAAATGGCCGCCACGCCGGCATCCCTGAGAAAATCATAGTCCTGGCTGGGAATGACGCCCCCGCAAATCACAGTCTTGTCGGCCGCGTCCCGCTTTGCCAGTTCCTTCACAAGCATGGGAGCCAGCGTTTTGTGTCCGGCGGCATGCGAGGAAACCCCAACAACCTGGACATCATGCTCAACAGCCAACTCTGCCGCCTCTTCCGGTGTCTGAAACAGCGGACCCACGTGAACTTCAAATCCGATATCTGCAAAGGCGGTTGCAATAACCTTGGCACCGCGATCATGACCATCCTGCCCCATTTTGGCGATTAGAATGGATGGTTTCTTCTTGCCCCCGGCAAATCCGTCGATGCGCTTTTGCAGTGTTTCAAAACGTGCATCACCGGCATAGGCCTCGCCATAAACGCCTGATATCGTTACGATATCACCCTGATAGCGCTGGAAGGCCGCCTCCATCGCGTCCGATATCTCACCCACTGTTGCGCGCGCGCGCGCAGCTTCGATGGCCGCTTCCAGCAAATTGCCTTTGCCCGATTGGGCAACCCGTTCGAGGTTGCCCAAAGCAGCCTCGTACTTTGCCGTGTCCCGGCTTTTGCGAATGCGCCTCAGGCGCGCGATCTGAGCTGCCCGAACAGCGGAATTGTCGATATCGAGAATGTCGATATCATCTTCCTTCTCCAGCCGGTATTTATTCACGCCGACAATGACGTCTGCACCCTGGTCAACAGCGGCCTGCTTGCGAGCCGCTGCTTGCTCAATCATGCGCTTGGGCAGGCCTTCGGCTACGGCCTTGGTCATGCCACCGGAGGCCTCGATCTCTTCCATCAGCGACCATGCCGCATCTGCAAGTTCCTGGGTCAAATTTTCCACGTAATATGAGCCAGCCAGTGGATCAACTGTTTTGGTAACACCCGTCTCGTGCTGTAGAATCAGTTGCGTATTGCGGGCAATACGGGCGGAAAACTCCGTCGGCAGTGCCATGGCTTCATCAAAGGAGTTGGTGTGAAGCGATTGCGTACCGCCCAAGGCCGCGGCCATGGCTTCATATGCTGTACGAACAATGTTGTTGTACGGGTCCTGCTCCTGCAGTGAAACACCGGAAGTCTGGCAATGAGTGCGCAGCATTTTGCTGCGGTCACTGGCGCCAAAGTCTTCCATCACCCGCGCCCATAAAAGCCGCGCTGCCCGCAATTTCGCCGCTTCCATGAAAAAGTTCATTCCAATGCAGAAGAAG
>JAHEJF010000425.1 GCA_024639025.1 Ahrensia sp.
TCAATGAACTCAAGAAAATGGGCCCTGAAACAGTCATCTCGGTAGCGCAGCGCAAGGAATTGCGCAAAGCACTGAAGCGGCAATTGGTCAAACGATCAGCCCTGCTCAAAATCGTTTCAGCCTGGATCATAACCGTTCCTGTTTCAGCCTTTCTCGCGGCGATGTTCTATTTCGTCTTGAGAGGGATGATGCTGCCGTGATCAAGCCATGAAGAGTACGCTTAAGCAGCTTTTGCTGCCTGTCATCATTGGAATTTTGATTTCCGGCTTTTGGATGAGCCCGGATTTTCAGGAGATTGCGGCCGGGGTCGCAATCTTTCTGTTTGGCATGTTGATGCTGGAAGACGGTTTCAAGCTGTTTGGTGGAGGCTTTCTTGAACGCATCCTTGAGCGCGCGACAGGTTCGGTGCCCAAATCGCTTCTCTTTGGCATTGTCTCGACCACGCTGATGCAATCCAGTTCACTCGTTTCGGTCATCACAATCTCATTCCTGAGCGCAGGTTTGCTCACGCTGCTGGCAGGTGTCGGGATCATCTTCGGCGCAAATATCGGTACAACAACCGGGGCCTGGCTGGTTGCTGGCTTTGGACTGAAAGTAAAAATTTCAGCCTATGCGATGCCGCTCCTGGCAATTGGCGTAGTTCTGGTATTTCAGAAATCGAACTATCTGAAAGGTGCTGGCTATGTGCTGGCGGGGCTAGGCTTTCTCTTCCTGGGAATCCACCACATGAAAGTTGGCTTTGAGACATTCAAGGATTCCATTGACCTTACCAGATATGCCCTGACTGGTTTGTTTGGGTTGGTGGTCTATACCCTGATCGGCACAGCAGCCACGGTCGTGATGCAATCCAGCCACGCAACCATGGTGTTGATCATCACGGCTCTCGCCTCCGGTCAGATTTCCTATGAAAATGCCCTTGCGCTGGCAATCGGGGCAAATATCGGCACGACCATAACGGCTATCATCGGCTCTTTGACAGCAAACTATCAGGGAAAGCGCCTGGCGCTTGCGCACCTGATCTTTAATGGTGCAACTGCAATTGTTGCGCTGATTTTTATTAGCCAGATTCGAGATGCGGTTGACTTTGTCAGCCAGATGGTCGGCATCGCCGAAAACGACTTTGCGCTCAAGCTGGCGGTGTTTCACACCATATTCAACGTCCTCGGTGTGCTGTTAATGCTACCGCTTCTGAACTCGTTGATCAAACTGATCGAGCGCCTTATCAGCGAACCAAGTGTCGATCTCAGCAAGCCAAAATATCTCTCACAGGCGGTTGAAGAATTTCCCGATACAATTGAATCCGCGTTGCATCAGGAGGTTAGACACCTGTATGAAAACGCCGTGGAACTCATTGCGCATGGTCTGAATATTCATCGTCATGAACTGTTTGAGGCCAAGGATATTGCTGCGTTCGTTGCTTCCAGCCGGAAGCCGTTCGATTACGATATCGATGAGCGCTACGAGCGACGTGTAAAAACACTCTATTCAGCCATCGTGGAATTCTCGACGCGTGCAACAACCCGTCAATTGCCCGCTGATGTTTCCATGCGTATTCATCAGTTGCGAGAAGTGTCCGATCGGATTGTACGTTCAATCAAGAGCATTAAGCATATGCGTCGAAATACGAACCGATACACGATACGTAATAAAGGTGTAATGTCGGATCTGTACAATGAACTGCGCACGGAAATTGCTCGCATTCTGGTTGAAATCGACAGGTTGGAACGTGCCGATCCTGAGCATCGCAGCTATTTGTGGCTGGAGGAAGAACTGACGAATATTGAAAGTGACTACAACAGCACCAATGCAAGGATCGGCAAACTGATCAGAAAAAATGAAGTTACCGGAACCGCGGCAACATCGTTTCTGAACGACAGTAATTATGCCTATGGGGCCATGCGCGAATTGATCGAAGCAGCGCGCATATTCTATGCGGAAAAAGACAGCGCAATTGCAGAGGTCGAGCAAATTATTGGGATGGATGTGGAAGATTTTGAGGAGCTGCCAGAAGGCACCTCAACAGGCAAGAGCAAAGTAAAAGTACAATGAGTATTGCACGCAAGATAGCGTGCGTGTTTTCAGTAAAGTAAGGATGGTTGACGATGGCACTGTCAAAATCGATCGAAAAACTAAAGAAATATTATGCAAGGCTGGAAGCTGGCAAGGCAAAGAAAATCAAACCTAGCCATGTTGAAAAGGTCATGCGCAAACTCGAGGCCAATGAGCAAAAATTGCTGGAAGAGATTTCCAACACGACAAAGACCTCAAAAAAGAAGCGGCTGAAGCAGAAGCTGGAAACAACGCGCAATCAACTTGATCGTGCGAAATGGCTGCATGCCAAGATTGACTGACAGACCACCCTTACTCATACAGCCGACAGTCAGATCGAGGTTTCAGTGCAGTTGCTGGCGCCAATCATTCGGTTCAAGGACCAACGCTCTATCCCATCAGTTTTGAGTGAATTTCCGGAACAAACGTCTGATCGTCCAATGGCGGTCTGATATATCCGCGTTGAGGTGGACGATCTTCGAGTTCGACCGGCGTCCGGTCAATCTCTTCATATGGAATAAGCGACAAAAGATGGTTGATGCAATTCAGGCGCGCGTGTTTCTTGACGTCTGAATTCACAACGTACCAAGGCGCTTGCTTGATATCTGTGTGCGAGAACATAACATCCTTGGCCACGGAATAATCCACCCAGCGTTTCCTGCTTTCCAGATCCATTGGGCTTAGTTTCCATTGCTTTGTCGGATCGGTGAGGCGTTTTTGAAACCTGCGTTCCTGTTCTTCATCACTAACAGAGAACCAGTACTTGATGAGTTGAATGCCGCCGCGCACCAGCATACGTTCAAACTCTGGAC
>JAHEJF010000426.1 GCA_024639025.1 Ahrensia sp.
CCCTAAAGACGGATCTCATCTGGATTTTGGGTCACCTAATGATGGCGCTCAACGAAACGCCATGGGGTTATGTTGCGCCCCAAATCATTGCGGCGGCATCCACAGATGAACAAGCGCGCGCGCTGCTTAGCAATTGGATCAAAGATCGAAGTGCCGATGTTGAAGAGGTTTTCAACGCGGCCAAAGTCCGCGGTGAAATCAATGAGGACTTGGATGTAAGTCAGTTGATCGAGATTGTGATAGCAGGGCCGTACTTCAGAAAGTTCATTGCAGGATTACCGCTTGATCACGATTGGCTGGACGCCCATGCCGATCTAATTTGCAATGCTACTTAGGCATTAGCAAAAGAAGCACTGTGATTTCCATAAGCAGGTCGACCGCTTTGTCCGCGGAGCCGACATTGATGCCATAGCCAATAAGTAAAATTTTTCGAACCATCAATTGATCTAATCTGATTATTCACTCTTGAGCGATGTAAAATAGTCGTTCCAGCTTTGGTGCGGGCGACCGGCTGCGGTTTCAAAATCACTCGGACTATCGAGTGCGCCGTCGCGGATTCCTTGATAAATTCCGGCGATCACTGTGCCAATAAATTCACCCAGTTCAGCGATGCGATCTGCCTTATATTCATCCACCGACATAGGTCGATAAGTCAGCTTTGTACCAAAAGCTTGATTTAGGTAGGAAGTCAGCTGCTCCTGCGTTAGCGGAGCGCCGTGCAAATTGTAAGTGGAGCCATTGTGTTTGGCATCAGTCAGCATGCGGGAATAGGCGAATGCCAATTCCGGGCGGGTTGTATAGCCACATTTTCCATCACCTGCGCAATTGGCAATTTCGCCAACTTCACGGTAGCGCTCAATATACTCTACATCCGGCTCAATATAGATGCCGTTGCGACCAACGACCCAATCAAGGCCGCTGCCGCGAACGTCAGCCTCCGTCTGGCGATTGCTTTGAATGATGGGTGAGAAAGACGTGCCCTCATCAGCACCTTGTACGCTGGTGTATACAATTTTCTTCACCCCAGCGCCCTTGGCAGCATCAATCACGTTTCGATGCTGTCCAATCCGCGCGTCGGGCGCAGCCATGCCCGAGACAAGAAGTAATGTGTCGACCCCGGCGAGTGACACGCTCAGCTGCGCAGCGTCATCATAATCGCCCGGGCGAATTTCGATACCAAGACCTTCTGCGTTTTCCGGCGTGCGGGCGAGGCCAAGGATGGTTTCGCCCGTGTTCATGGCGACGAGTGCTTCGGCAATAGCTGCGCCGAGTTGCCCGGAGGCGGCTGTTACTGCGATTGTCATATGTTGGCTCTCTTTATTATGAATACATAGTTGAGATGCAAATTTGAAATTGGCGGCCGAACCATATCCCATGCTCGGCCGCCCACCTGATTTCCATTTCACACAGATAGCTTGCGCCAAGGAGCAGGTCAAAGTCACGTAGCGATATGCAGAACATCACGTAATGCGACTGTAATTGAACGGCAGTTTTGTCTGCACAGCTGACCTTCGCATATTTGTCTGACAGCAACGTTCAATGCCAAACACAACAGAAACGCGGCACTTGCATACATTCTATTCTAAGCCGAAAACATACCCCACAGACGATAAGAAAACGACCGTGTATGTACTTGAAGTACCAAGGCACCCAAATGACGTTCCAATCGAAATTCTTCCCATGGACCGCCATTAAGCGACGGCGCCCTCTCTGACCTTATGTGTTGGGGCGCGCTGGGTGAACTGTTGATACTCGTCAATGATGTCATTTTTGGCGACTGGCATTTTGCAGAACAACGTCAATTTCAAATGGAGTTTGCAATGATCCAAGGAATAAAAAGAGCGCTGGCTGCTGGCATTTTGACAGTCGCAATTGCTATCCCATCGGCGATGGCTTCTGATACAGCAGCAGATGAGGCTGCAATACTTGAGATTTGGTCGACCTACAGCACCGCACGTGTGGCAGGGGATGCGGAGACTTGGCTCGGCCTTTGGGACGAAGAAGGCATACGCCTGCCGCCCGGTGCACCTGCTGTAGACTTCGCCACATTTGCTCCGGGCACACCCAAGCGTTTTGCCAAGCCACCAGCGTCAATGGAGATCAATTCCGAGGAGATCGTCGTTACGGGTGACTGGGCGTATTCGCGCGGGACATTCACCGTAAACAATGCCGTTGAAGGAAAGTTTCTGACCATCTTTCGTAAGCAGGATGACGGATCATGGCGCATTTACCGCGACGCCTTCAACTTTAACTCGGAGTAACAGAGCCAGAGTGGTGACTTCATGCGAGATGCGAACGGGATCGTAATATTATTGGCAGCTTTGGCACTCGCTTCTCATGTGTTTTACGGTCAAGGCGCACCTGAGGGTCTGCTTGGTATTCTGGTGATACTTGTGGCGGTCAAATTGTTTCAAGGCTGGCGGCAATTAAAGAAACGCCAAAAGCGCTCATAGCTCGTTGATCGGAGTGTCATTGGCATCTGATCAATGTCAAACGGTTAGCTGATCAACTGGCCACTCGGGTATTCTGATTGAGGAAATTTCTTGCCGTCTGCACGGCAAGAAGAAGATGGTGTTTGTTTTGATTTATCAAGGCGCTCATATGACGACTTAATCGAATACTATCCGTCTGTGAGCTATATCGGGTGACTTAAGCACTTTTGTTGGTGCGGTGAACCGCAGGAGAGCTGTTAAAGGTTTTGGGACCCTTACCAGCCAAATATTGCTGGACGCGCCGCGTGACGTGACCTCGGGTCGAAAATAGCACTTACATTCTACGCACCTCATCGCGTACTTCTTCAAGTAATGCTCAGAAGCACCATACCAACAATCGTAGCCAGCTTCGCAA
>JAHEJF010000029.1 GCA_024639025.1 Ahrensia sp.
GGCCACCGTCTTGGCCTTATGTTCCAGCGCGCCCATATCCACAGGCTGCTTGGTCACCTCAATTTGCTTTTCAGCGAGAAATATCGCCACACGGCGCGGATTGGGCGCACGCCCTCCATCGAACAAGATGTGGTCAGTCGCATCATACATCAAATCCATCACTTTCTCCGCCGAGCCATGTGTTCAAACGTCGCCAGATTCGCCGTATCAAAGCACCATCATGTGTTTCAACCAAGCCTCCGGCTTTTATCCGCCATTGATCAGGTCGTTCAAATTCGCCGATCCAAACACCGCGCTTTGCCTTGCGCGCCTCGCGTTCCAGCCACAGAAAATCACCATAGGATACGGCCCAGCCATCACGCACCATTTGGGCATTCAGACTTAAACTTCCGGAAAAACACTCAGCGAGCATTCTGCCATATTTGTCCTCCCCCTCGGACCGACATGCCACCGAGGCCTCTATGCCAACAAGGGCCTGTAGATGTTCTCGCGCGCGCCGTCCGCAAGCATACGCGCCCTCTCCTGCCTGGCAAAATTGATCAAGCTCCGGCGCGTCGATACCAACCAGTCTTACCTTGAAACCATCCAACACCAGACTGTCTCCATCAATTACCCGAGCAGGTGCTGAAATCGTCTCTGCATTCATTTGCTCGAGCCAGACCACGCCGACGGCAAGCGCAAGCACGACAACCGCCGTGACCAGATAGTCGACGAGCCTGCGGAGTTTCGATTTGCCAGAGCGTCGCGCCATCAATCACAAATGCACGGTTGGAAGGGAGTTGTTAACCCATTGGAAAGTATAAAAGGCATTAAAAATCGGCCCTTTAGGCCCGTTTTGCGTTGTGTAGATGTATTCTGAGTCAAGTTTCAATGGTGTCTGTCGAGAACCTTCCCGATAAAACAATCGTTGATCGTCGCAAGACGGTGCGCAACCGCGATCTGCGCAAAACTGTGCAAAACAGCAGAGATCGTCTCGTCGAGCAGTCGCTGACCACCCCCAAATTCACTTCTGAACTACTCAAGCATCACGCAAATGCACTGGAGTCCTCGATTCTGGCAGTGCCACTTCTGATTGTACTGGCTTCATTTGCCGGATTGGCGATCGGTTTCAATGCGACAATTGTCATCTGGGCCATTTTGGCATCCGGGCTCTATGCCGGAATGGGGATCATGTCTCGCCGTTTTCTGGATTTGGGCGAGGACATCAATCTCAGCCGTTGGAAGAACATCTTCTTTTTCGGACACATCGTGTTGGGTCTGTCATGGGTTCTACTGATCTGGATTCCCTGCTCAGGCTGCAGCGCAGAACCGGTCATTTTGTACAAGGCGGTATTGCTGGTGGTGGCAATCGCTGTCACCGCAACCATCTCCTATGCAATGCCCCTTTCAATTGGCGCCGCATTCATCCTGCCGACTATTGCGTTCACCATCAAATACGCCTCCACACAAACCGCAAACTTCATTCCGGCCACGGCATTCATTTTCACGGCCATGTTGTTTTTCTCGTTTATCGCCCTGCGTCTACACCGGTCGACCATTCTTTCATTCGCCTACCAAAACGAAAACAATGCCCTGATAGCGGAACTTGAAATGGCGCGTTCCATCTCCGACGAAGCTCGCCGCAGAGCAGAAGAATCGAACTTGGCAAAGTCGCGGTTCCTTGCATCCATGAGCCATGAGTTGCGTACGCCACTCAATGCCATTTTGGGATTTTCCGAAACAATAGCAGGCGAGTTCATGGGGCCGGTTGGCAACGATGTGTACAAAGAATATGCCAATGATATCAACAATTCAGGCCAGCATCTGCTCAATCTCATCAATGAGATACTGGATTTGAGTCGGGTTGAAGCGGGGCGTTACGAAATTCGGGAAGAAGCACTTCAACTCACAGATGTCGTCAATGATTGCCTGGCCTTGGTACGACTGAAAGCTGAGCAGAAAGAGCTCAAGATTGAGCAAGTCTACGAAACCAACCTGCCACGCATTTCGGCAGATGAACGGGCATTGCGACAGATTGTGCTCAATATTTTGTCCAACGCCATCAAGTTCACGCCTGCCGGTGGCAACATCCGGGTAGTTGTCGGTTGGACCCAATCAGGTGGTCAATATATCACCGTCAGCGACGATGGCCCCGGCATCTCAGAAGAGGAAATCCCGGTTGTGTTGTCAGCCTTTGGACAGGGATCAATCGCCATCAAGAGCGCCGAACAAGGCACCGGACTGGGCTTACCCATCGTTCAGGCCCTGCTTCACATTCATGGTGGCAAATTCGAGCTTCGATCCAAGCTTCGCGAGGGCACGCAAGCCATTGCAATTTTGCCAGCGGCGCGTGTCCTGCAGGAGCTTCCCGCAGAGCCAACCAATGCACCACGCCCGCAGCGGCGAACCTCAAAGAAGACCACAAAGGACAACCAGGAAAACAGCGATACGGAAGCGGCCTAGCCCCTACCCTATCCCCGACAGGCGACCGGTCTAGGGCTTGTCGCTGACACCCGCTTGTTCAAACGTCGCCATGCCAGAATGGCACAATGCTGCAGATTTCACGATACCAACAGCCAGGGCTGCACCTGTTCCCTCGCCCAACCGCATTCCAAGGTTGAGCAATGGCTTTTTGCCAAGCTTTTCAATGGCACGAATATGGGCCTGCTCGGCAGACACATGACCCATCAAACAATGATCGAGCGCGTCTGGTGAAGCTGCATGGAGAATGGCGGCTGCAGAAGTGGCTACAAAACCATCGATAATCACTGGAATGCGTTCAACCCGAGCGGCCAAAATCGCACCGGCCATGGCTGCAATTTCTCGACCACCCAGGCGTCTCAACACCTCGAAAGGATCTTTGAGATGCGGCTTGTGCAGTGCAACTGCTTTTTCAATCACCGCCGCCTTGCGCTCAATGCCCTGAGCATCTGCACCCGTGCCAGCGCCCGCCCAGTCCTGAGCCGTGCCTCCGTAAAGGGCATAGTAGATGGCGGCCGCAACTGTTGTGTTGCCGATCCCCATCTCACCGATGCAGAGTAAATCCGTTCCTCCGGCAATGCTCTCCATGCCAAATGCCATGGTGGCTGCACAGCTTCTCTCGTCCAGAGCTGCGTCTTGGGTGATATCCGCGGTGGGTACATCCAGCGCCAGATCAAAGACTTTCAATCCGATGTCGTGCGCAATACAGATCTGATTGATGGCGGCACCACCAGCCGCAAAATTCTCGACCATCTGCGCCGTCACAGCGGAAGGAAATGGAGAAACGCCCTGCGCCGTTACACCGTGATTTCCTGCAAACACGGCAACCAAGGGGCGGGTAACAGCTGGCGCGCGACCTGTCCATGCAGCCAGCCATTCAGCGATTTCTTCCAACCGACCCAACGAGCCCGCTGGTTTGGTCAACACGGCATCACGCTGTTGCACCGCTTCAACGGCTTCAACTGCAGGTTTGGGCAGATTGCTTACAAGCGCACGAAAATCATCGAAAGGTAATCCGGTCGTCACTGATCATCATCCTGCAATGGAGGTGGTAAAGACCATTCGGATAAACTATAGCGAAACAGAACAAAAGTTTCTTTTGCCGATTTGTGTCGCGACCAACAATGAAAAACATCAACTTCGTTGAAGAGACAGCGCGGGCGCTGGCTTTTCTGACCCGGCTGCCGATCCCGGACCGATATTTCAAAGGCTTAAAACCCGAAAATTCTGCGGGCTGTGCAGGCGTGTTTCCGCTCGCGGGCCTCATTATTGCACTACTTAGTGCAATTCCCTTGATCATTTTCCATGCGATTGGCGCACCAGTCATGATCGTCACAACCGTGACTGTGCTTGCAATGGTACTTTTGACCGGCGCCCTGCACGAAGACGGGCTGGGTGATGTGGCAGATGGTTTTGGCGGTGGTTCCACAACTAAGCAACGTCTGGAAATCATGGGCGATTCCCGCCTTGGCACCTATGGCGTTGTTGCTGTTGCTGGCGCATTGATCCTGCGTGTTTCTGCCCTGTCAGCCATTTTATCTGCACATGGCTTGCTGGCTTCAGTTTGCGGATTGATTGCAGCGGCGAGTGCTTCGCGTGGTGCCATGGTCTGGATGTGGTCAGCGCTGCCGAACGCAAAAGCTGATGGGGTATCAAAAATGGTTGGATCGCCACCCGAAAGCGCCCTGTCACTGAGTTCGATCCTGGCGCTCGCCGGAGCAAGCATTTTTGGCTTGCTGGCCGCCGGATTCGTCAATGCCAGCATTGCAATCGGTCTTGGCATCATCACGCTCCTCGGGTTTCAGAGAGTTTGCTTGCGCATGATCAAAGGCCAGACCGGAGACACTTTGGGCGCTTGCCAGCAATTGGTGGAAATTGCGCTTTTGACAGGTCTTGCAATCAGCTACAGCTGATCCATCTAAGCTTCGTGGAGACGGAAAGAGAATAATGGAATCGCCCTGCATCCTGATATGTTCGATCGACCGGCAGAGTGGCTATTGCCACGGCTGCGGCCGTACGACTGACGAAATCGGAGCCTGGACGATGTATACCGATGAGCGCCGGAAGGAGCTTATGGAAGAACTGCCAGGACGACTATCCAAACTCGAAAAGAAACCGCGGCGAGAAACCAAGCGCCGAAAACTGGCTAAGGCCAGAGACAAATCCGCCTAGAGCGTTTCAGTCTTCAACTGAAACGCTGGCGCCGATTTGGGCATTGAAAATATTGGATAAATCCGGGTACCGCGATTCCATCAAAGGCTGACGGAGTCTAGATCACGCTCACAATAAATCGGGCCGCAACGATCAGCAAAAAGCCTCCAAACGCCAGTTCCAACTGACGCTTCTTGAGCCGATGGGCAAAATTGGCACCCAAGGGTGCCATGAGCATGGTAATCGGAATAACAACCGCAAATCCGATCCAGTTGACATAGCCAGTGGAAAATACCGGTAGATCGACATTTCCCCAACCGGCCCAAATGGCACCGAAAAGGCCGGGCACAGAAATCAATATGCCCGTACCGGAACTTGTTGCGACTGCCTGGTGGATTGGCCTTCCATAAAGCGTCATGAACGTGTTGTTCATCACCCCGCCACCGATTCCCATCAGCATGGAAAAAAAGCCGATTCCCACCCCTGCGATTGCTCGTAACGGGCCAGTAGGTACATCGGATCCAAGCGTCCAGCTGTCTCTGTGAAAGATCAACCGAAGCCCCACAATGATGGCAATGAAAGCAAAAACGATCCGCAGGCCCGAGGATGAAATGCTGGCAATCACCAATGTTGCCAGTAAAACGCCGATTGGGACTGAAACGACAAATGATCTGAGAATATCCATGGCCACCGCACCGTTTTTGTAATGGGTGGAAAATGAGCGCATGGATGTCGGCACAATAATGGCAAGCGATGTCCCGACCGCTAGATGCATGCGAACAGAATCATCGACGCCTGCCCACCCGAACGCCTGGAAAAACACGGGTACGAGGATTGCGCCCCCACCAATGCCAAAAACACCGGCCAGGAAACCGGCAAAGACGCCCGCCCCTACAACAAATGCAAGCAGCGTCAGTATCTCGCTGAATTCGGACGCGATCATCCAAACATTCCTTGTATCAAATTATGCGGCGGCAGAAGAATTGGTCTGGCCTTCCGCACCCCTCTCGATGGCCGCATAGGCCGAGCGAAGCACATCACTGGTCGCACCAGATCTGACCGAATCAGATGACAGTATTTGGCGAAAACGGCGTGCACCGGGTTGTCCCTGAAACAATCCTACCATGTGCCGCGTAATGTGATTGACCCTCAAACGGTCGCTTTGAGCAATCTGTCGGTCGATATAGTCACACATGATGTCAATCAGCGCCGACATCGACATCTCTTCAGCAGTGCTTGCAGTCAAAACCCGGTCAATCTCCAGCAGGCATTGCGGGTTTTGATATGCAGAACGTCCAAGCATGATGCCATCAAGGGGGGGCTTTTCACCGATGGCTGACAGACCATGATTCACATTCTCAATTCCACCGTTTAAACCTATGAAATGCTGGGGATTTTTAGACTTCAATTTCCGCACCCGCTCATAGTCAAGCGGCGGCACTTCTCGGTTCTCCTTGGGGCTTAATCCCTGCAACCAGGCTTTGCGGGCATGAACCCAAAGCGCGTCACACCCTTCGGACCAGACAGCGCGGGCCAAATTATCCAGGGCCGGACCGGGATCCTGCTCATCGACCCCGATGCGGCACTTGACCGTTACTGGAGTTTCAACCGCTGATTTCATCGCAGCAACACATCGACCAACCAATTCCGGTTCGCGCATCAGACACGCACCAAAAACGCCCGATTGAACCCGGTCTGACGGGCAACCCACATTGAGATTGATTTCATCATAGCCAAATTCCGCGCAGATTTTGGCAGCTTCTGCCAGTTTGGCAGGATCTGAGCCGCCCAACTGTACAGCCACTGGATGCTCGCATGAATCAAATCCAAGCAACCGGTCCCGATGACCGTGAATGACAGCGTCTGCGACGACCATCTCTGTGTACAATACTGCATGCTTGCTCAGTTGCCTGTGAAAAAACCGGCAATGCCGGTCAGTCCAATCCATCATTGGTGCAACGGCAAAGACCAATTTGCTGTTTTTCATCGATTTTTGATCCATGGGACCATTTCACTTACTGTACTGGGCGCAAGAATGCGCCTGAATGCGCGCATAGCTATTACTTTTTTTTACACTGTGCACGGAATTTCTGCTTCCGGGCTTCGATGAACTCTTACACCAATGGCGCAGTTGACACTTTGCGCAGCGGGCCTGCTCTGGGAAAAGATCGCGCCAAGGAAGCCGCAAGGCATTGAATCTTTGCCCCAACTGCGCCAATTCGTACCCATTGCCAAATCGGCTCCTAACGTCGAGGGAAATCATGCTGTTCAAAATTATTTCGTTCACCGCGATCATGCTGTCAAACTCTGTATCAATTGCGATTGGTGAAGAGATTGGTGACCCGGATGCAGGAAAGAGGGTGTTTGCGAAGTGCAAGGCCTGCCATGTCGTTGATTCTGCAGCTAACAAGATTGGCCCCTCGCTGCTGGGCGTAGTTGGCCGGGTGCCCGGCACTGTCGAAGGCTTCACATATTCAAAAGCAATGATCGTCTATGGCGAAGACAAGGTTTGGGACGAAGACAGTCTCGCCGCATATCTCAGAGCGCCGCGGGCAATTGTGAAGGGCACCAGAATGGCATTTGTCGGCCTGAAAAAGGACGAGGATATCACCAATATCATTGCCTACATCAAACAGTTTGAAGAATAGCTCTGCGGCACATCAGCTGTTGGCTATTATGAGCTTGCACTTGGCCGGCCTGCAGGGTTCATACTCAATGCGGACTTGAGCATGAACCCTTAATTCGCATGTCGCGTTTATTCGTCGAGCGCACCGGGTCCTGGCGTAGCGCCGGGGGGGCATTTGCCCAAGATGATCATGCCGAGCACTTCATCCTTGGTGACATCTCCCACTTTAGCGCTACCGACCATCTGACCGTTTTTCATAACGGCCAACCGATCACAAAGGTCAAACACATCTTCGATATCATGGCTGATCAGGAAGATGCCGATGCCATCTTTCTTCAATTGCTTGATGAGTTCACCAACTTGGGCAGTTTCTTGCGGCCCAAGCGCTGCTGTTGGCTCATCCATGATCAAAATGCGTGCATTGAACAAGATAGCACGCGCAATCGCAACAGATTGGCGCTGACCACCTGAAAGCGAACTAACTGGTTCTTTAAAGCGCTTGAAGTTGGGGTTAAGGCGCCCCATCACTTTGCGTGCTTCCGCTTCCATTGCTGTGTCGTCAAGTGTGCCCCAACGGGTCATCAATTCGCGACCCAAAAACAGATTGGCAGCGGCATCCACATTGTCAGCGAGCGCCAGTGTTTGGTAGATGGTTTCAATGCCATAAGCTTTTGCATCACGCGGATTGGAAATCTCTGCTTCCTCACCCCGAACGAAAATCTGTCCACTATCACGCGGATAGGCACCGGACAGAATTTTGATAAGCGTCGACTTGCCAGCACCATTGTGTCCCAGCAAAGCCACCACTTCGCCTGGAAATAGATCGACGCTGGCATGATCAACAGCCTTGATACCACCAAAGGCGATTGAGACGTCCTTGATATCAACAAGCGGCACATTAGCGGCTTGGGCGTCGGCTGCGTTAACTTCATTCACGGTTTCAATATTAGCCATATCAGCCCCCTTATTTAATGCGACGGCGATAGAGTTGATCGAGGAAAACCGCGATAACCAGCACAACGCCAACTACGATGTTTTGAAATGCGGCTTCAAGGTTTAGAAGACCCATGCCCGACTGTATTGATTGCATCATCAAGGCTCCAAGAAGTGCGCCATAGATTGTGCCAACTCCGCCAGCCAAAGACGTGCCACCTATCACAGCAGCTGCGATAACATAAAGCTCGCTCAGCTGTCCAAGTGCGTTGGTCGCCGCATCCAGTCGGGCGGACAGGATGATAGCTGACACTCCTACCAGGAGACCCATTAGTGCAAAAACTTTAACGGTCATCAGCTTCGTATTGATACCAGCTAGTTCCGCTGCTTCCGGGTTGCCACCGATGGAATAGACATATCGCCCAAACCTCGTACGGCTGGCGATAAATGACATCACTATTCCAACCGCAAGCACTATGAGCACTGGCACGGCGTAACCTGCATAGAAGATAAGGCCTTCCGTGCAGCGAACGATTTTGTCGCCCGCCATACAAATAGCATCACCAGCACGGTTTTCTACTCCTGCGGGAATTGTCAAATTGTTTTCTAATGCATAGTCGCGGATCAGACCGAAGGGCCACGGGTAGCTGTTGATCACCCATGTGGTGCCAATAACCGCCACACTTCCAATCGCTATCAATGACGCTTCAGCCCATACAGGCCTCAACGGAAAATGAAAGCGTTTACGCTGAGCACGGCCGTTTACAACCGCAAATACAATGAGCAAGCATGCAACTATTGCAAGGACCCAGCTCCAAAATGGTCCGAGCCAAGATGCAGGAATATTTCCACCGATTAACTTAAAACTCTTGTCCAAGGGTGCAACTGTTACGCCTCGCGCAAGCAGAAAGGCTACGCCACTATAGGCAATAAGTCCGCCAAGGGTGACAATAAAGGCCGGGATTTTCCCGTAAGCGGTTAAGAAGCCATTGAACGCACCAACGAGTGCACCGAGCGCCAGGCAGGCAATGATTGCAGCAATCCAGATGATCGGATGGCCAACACCAATTGCAGGCGCCAGTATAAAGACCTGAAGAACAGCACCAGCCACCGCAACAAGGCTCAACATCGAACCAACAGAAAGATCAATGTGGCGCATGACGATAACCAGCACCATTCCGGTTGTCATAACAGCGATTGGAGATGTTTGGACCAAGAGCGTCCAAAGATTTCGGGGTGTTAAAAATGTTCCACCAAGTAGGCCGGCTCCTGGCCGGATAATGCCGCTGGCAATATCGAAGCCAATCCATATTACGAATAATGCCGCCACCATTCCGAGCATGCGGGTGTCTAATTCAGTTCCTTCAATGAACCGAGCAATAGAACCCTTTTTTTCTGCCGCAGATTGCGCGCTTGTATTTTCAGTAGACATCTCACCTCCCCGTCAAGATGCAGGCGACACCACGGTGCGGATCGCAACTTGAATTGATATTTTTTGGAGAACCCGCGCCACGGATTGTGCATGGCGCGGGTCCAATCATTTGAATTACAAGATCAAGCCAGTCCTGTTAGTCACACGCTGCAACTGTACCGGCTTTTACGCCAGCGCAAGCCTGATCTTTCGAGATATGGCCTGCTGAGATGGCAACATCGATGTTGTCTTTTGTAATCGGTGTAGGCTCGAGGAGAATAGCGTTCATTTCAACGCCCTTCTTGCCATCGCTGAATTTGGTAACGCCCTCAATCTCGTCCATGGCAGCACCATTTGCCAACGCTATCGCAGCAGCAGCTGCCACGTTGCCAAGATTGGTTGCGTTTTTCCAAACAGATACTGTTTGTGTACCAAGAGCCACGCGGTTGATCGCTGCAAGGTCGCCATCCTGGCCACCAACTGGAATGCCGGCCATGCCTTGAGCTTCAAGGGCAGCAACAACACCTGAAGCCATACCATCGTTTTCAGAAAGAACAGCGTCTACATTGTTGCTTGTTGAAGTCAGGCACTGCTCCATGTTTTTCTGAGCATTGTCAGGCTTCCAACCATCTGTGAATGTTTCACACACGTTTACGATTTTACCTGAATCAAGTGCTGGTTTCAGAACTTCCATCATGCCTTGAAAAAGGAAAGTGGCGTTTGGATCACCCTTGTCGCCTTTGATGAAAGCGTAGTTGCCTTCAGGTTGCACTTTGGAAACCTCCTGCGCAATGATGCGGCCAACGCCGACATTATCGAACGTGATATAGAGCGCGTTTGGATCTTCAAACTGAACATCATATGAGATCGCAGCAATACCTGCATCACTAATCGCCTTAATCGACGGCAAGATTGCATCGGAGTCAAATGCGACAACCAGAATAACGTCCGGTTTTTGAGAAATCAGACCTTCGATATCAGAAGCCTGTTTCTGCGCAGAA
>JAHEJF010000427.1 GCA_024639025.1 Ahrensia sp.
GCCAATGCGTGCAGTCTTTTGACCTCTTCCTTAGGTCCAACGCTGAATCCAACCATTGTGCCGTTGCCATTCGTCGCTGGCTGCTTGTCGAAAGGTATTGCAGTTGCAAATGCGAAATCATCTCCAAGCCAATATGTCATTCTGTCGGAGGGTGACATGGACTGAAGTCCTGATTGTGCGAAAAGTGCATTGTAGAAAGCTTCTGACGCTCTCATGTCGTTGGTTCCGACGACGAAGTAATTCATCCTCATGTGAGGTTCTCCTTGTTTGGCGAATGATTGACTGGACGAGAAAGACCCGGCAGTCGGGGCAAACTTTCCATTTCTGCCTCTTGATATTGCTGAATATGACAATTTGTGTCTTATTTCTTTGATGACACGAGCAAATGCAAAAGACCGGTTAAGACGCCTGGAACTGCTCGCTGTACAGCTGAAGCAGGATACACATTGCACGGTTAAAGAACTTGCGATTCAGCTCGGCGTGAGCACCCGGACAATTGCGCGTGATATTTCGCTTATGCGCGAGCAGGGCATGCAGATCGACGCGGACCGAGGGCGTGGCGGCGGCGTACGTCTCGATCGAAATTGGGGCGTTGGCAGATTAAACTTGGCCTACGCTGAAGCAGTTGACCTTCTCATCAGCATTGCCGTTGCAGAGCAGATGAACTCTCCCATGTTTTTGGCGAACTTGGGATCGGTCAGGCGGCAGCTGGTGGCTTCTTTTTCGCCCGAAAAGCGTCGACAAGTCGATCGCCTAAAGTCTCGCATCATGATTGGTGTCACCTCATCAACCTTTGTGCAGGCAGGCGCGAGTGCGCCTCCAAATCGTGTTGTTCAGACATTGCATCAGGCATTCATCTCACAAACACAGCTGGAGATCAGATATCAAAGAGAGGACGGAAAGAGGTCAAATCGCCTAATCGCTCCACACTACATGCTGCTCAAATACCCAATATGGTATGTTGTTGCGTTCGACCACTTAACGGATGGTCCGCGTGTGTTTCGATGCGATCGGATACGTGCAGCAAACAGAACAGAAACCTCTTTCAGCTTGTTACCAAAGGAAGTATTCGAACCATCGATCGAGAAGAATGATCTATCGCTGTAGTTCTTTGTCTGGCCATCAAAGTGGACAATAACCCGAATGATAGCATCCCATGCTTTGGGCGAGCAGCTGTTGTCCACAATGCCATACGCCAATGTCGGTTCTGCAGACAAACCGGACACTCGGTCTGCATTTACGAATGTCCGGCTTGGGATGAGCGACCGCTGCTAACTCAGGGTTGCCGTCAGCGCTTTGGCCGTCGCGGCGACGATCTCATCAGCTTGCGTTTGGGTCAGACAGAACGGTGGTGCAAAGCCCAAAATGTCACCTTGCGGCATGGCCCGTGCGATGACTTTGCTTTGTTCCAGCATCTTTGCCGAAAGTCGCGGACCAATTTTGTCGGCAGGGTCAAAGAAAGTTCGGTTGTCTTTGTCCTTCACGAACTCCACAGCACAAAGCAAACCCTCTCCCCTCACCTCGCCGACGTTCGGATGATCTGACAAAGCTTCGGACATGGCTTGGTTCAGATAAACGCCGACTTCGCGGGCGTTGTCGACCAGTCCCAGATCATCCAAGAGTTTCAAGTTCGCCACGCCGGCGGCTGCGCCAATGGGATGCGCCGAATAGGTCCAACCATGACCGATGGGGCCGTTTTCATCGGTGCCTTGCTCCAGAACTTTCCAAACCGTATCGCCAATGATCGATCCAGACAGTGGCGCGTAGGCCGATGTCAGCCCCTTGGCGATAGTGATGATGTCCGGCGTCATCCCGTAGTGGTCTGCCCCAAACATTGTGCCGAGGCGGCCAAAGCCGGTGACGACCTCATCAGCAATCAAGAGAATGTCGTGTTTGCGCAAAACACTCTGAATCGCCTCCCAATACCCTGACGGGGGAGGCACAATGCCGCCAGTGCCCAAGATCGGCTCCCCAATGAAGGCGGCAATCGTGTCGGCCCCTTCGCGCGCGATCAACGCTTCCAATTCAGTCACGCAATGTGCGACGAACTGGTCTTCTGTTTGGTCCAAGTCTGTCCTACGGAAGTAAAAAGGCGCTTCAGTGTGGATGACTTGGTCAAAGGGTAGATCAAATTTATTATGGAACAGCTCCAAACCGGTCAGAGACCCCGTGATCAGGCCGGACCCGTGATACCCCCGCCAGCGCGAGATGATCTTCTTCTTTTCTGAGCGTCCAAGGATATTGTTATAATACCAAACTAGCTTCACGTTGGTCTCATTCGCATCAGAACCGCCCAGCCCGAAATAGACCTTGGACATGCCTTTGGGCGCGCGGTCCAGGATCATCTTTGCCAGAGTAATCGACGCTTCGGTGCCGTGACCGACATAGGAATGGTAATAGGCAAGTTCACGCGCTTGATCTGCGATAGCGTCTGCGATCTCGCCGCGGCCATATCCGACATTCACGCAATACAGCCCCGCAAAGGCGTCAAGCAATCGCTGACCATCACGGTCTTCGATGAACACACCCGAAGCCGTCTTGATCACCCGATTGGCGCTTTCGCCGCGCGCATGCTGGGCAAGGTGAGTGGACGGATGAAAGAACGCGTCGCGATCCCATTGGTCAAGTTGATCATTTCTCAGCATTGGCTCCCCTTTCGGCCAAGACGGCGCGCCGTCTATTTCAAATTCTGGAGCTTTGGTTTGCGCAAAATCAACCTAATTCAAGCCGGGTCACAAACGGTCACTCCGTTTATCCCAACAGCAGCGCGCAGTGCCTTTATTGCTGAGTGCCTCTCCTTTAGCAAAGAATGAACGCTCGTGAAAGTGGTCCTTCGAAGCTGT
>JAHEJF010000030.1 GCA_024639025.1 Ahrensia sp.
GACGGGCAGCGTTGGTCATGATCGGCTTTGAAGCGGCAGATCTTGAACGCGGCGGCTTGAAAAAGGCACTGGGCAATGATCCTGTCGTGTTTGTGCCGGGCGGCCATGATGTCCACGGCAAGCCCAGAGAGCTCGACCTCATCACGCTGAAGGACAGGCTTGCCGAGTTAGACGAAACAGTCTCATCCTTTGCGGTGGCCGGCTATTTTGCCGTGCGCAATCCCGAGCACGAAATTGCTGTTCGTGAACTGATCCAGGAAAAGACCAAGCGTCCAGTGACCTGCAGCCATGAACTGTCATCGAAGCTTGATGGCCCCAGGCGTGCCATGACAACATTGCTCAATGCGCGCCTGATTGAACTGATCGAACGTCTGGTTCGGGCCTCGGAGAGCTTCCTGAAAGGTCGAGGTATCACGGCACCCTTGATGGTCGTTCGTGGCGATGGATCTCTGGTTTCAGCGGAATTTGCCCTGCAAAGACCGATAGAAACAATCCTGTCCGGCCCCGCAGCTTCGCTAGTGGGAGCACACTTCTTGACAGACTTAGACAACGCCATCGTCTCGGATATTGGCGGCACAACAACCGACATCGCAATCCTGCATGAGGGGCAGCCGCGCATTGATGCTGCAGGTGCAACCGTTGGAGGGCACCGGACAATGGTGGATGCTGTTGCCATCCGCACCTACGGGTTGGGAGGCGACAGTGAAGTGACAATTGATGAAGGTGCCCTTGAGCCAACACTGAAACTTGGTCCCCGGAGGCTTGTCCCGGTTTCACTGCTCGCGGCCGATCATCGATCTGTTGTCATCGACACGCTGAACCGTCAGCTCAAGGCAACAACTATTGGACGGCTGGATGGAAGATTTGCCTTTGCTGCGGGACTTCAGGATCTTCACGCTTCGGGCCTGTCGCAATCCCAAAGCGCGCTGCTTGCGCGCATGTCGGCGACCCCCCAGCCGCTTGATCAATTGCTGCAGGGCACTTCCGAACTGGCAACGCTTAATGCGTTGGTCGGACGTGGCCTTGCGCATATCTCTGGTCTCACACCCTCTGACGCACAACACGCGCTTGGCGAATTTGTGCATTGGGACCGGGAGGTTGCGGTACTGGCTGTCGCATTGTTCGCCCGGAAGAAAGACGGCAATGGAAACCCATTGTCCAAGGATACCGACAGCATGGCTCATCGCATAGTCGCGCGCCTCAAACGTCTCTCTGCGGAAAGCGTGTTGGCTTGTGTGCTGCATGAAGATGGATTGGATGGCACCGCGTTGATCAACTCTCCACTTATCGCCCGGGCGTTGGATCGAACCAATGCGATGGCGCGCATGGCCATGATACTCGACCGGCCGTTAATCGGTTTGGGTGCGGGTGCATCTGCTTATTATCCGGATGCAGGCGATATTCTGGGTGTCCAGTGTCTGGTGCCGGAGCATGCCGATGTCGCCAATGCCATCGGTGCGGTGGTCGGCCAGGTTCGTGTTCATGTCACCGCGGAGATCATACCGACAGAAAGCCAGCACTTCTTAATTACTGGATCTGAACTCAATCTGACGAAAAGCGAATTCTTTGATGAAGCAGATGCAGTTGCCGCAGCCAGGGCGGCCTGTCTCAACGCAGCAGAATTGAAAGCCCAAGCTGCTGGGTCAACGAATGTGTCCACCCAGTTGAATGAGGACATCAAACATTCAGAACATGACGGCCGGCGCCTGTTTGTTTCGGCAAAAATCACGGCTGTGGCGTCGGGGCGTCCTGCGATCAGCTAGATTATTTCCAGATTGGAGAAAATGTTTTTCACTTTATTCCAATTGACACCTAATAAGTAAGAATCATATCCAACCCAACAATTGTGGAACCACTTCACCGTCAAATCCGGAGCACACCTTGTCCAGTTCAGTTGAAAAATTTGGCCTTCAGGTCTCACCCATCCTGCATGATTTCCTCGAGAAGGAAGCTTTGCCTGGCACGGGTGTGAGTTCTGATCATTTCTGGGAGTCTTTTTCCGACATAGTCCATGATTTGGCACCCAGGAACCGTGCATTGCTGGAGCGGCGGAAGGATCTGCAAAACCAGCTGGATACTTGGTACAAGCAGAACGGCGCGCCAAGCGATATGGGCGTTTATAAGGATTTTCTCAAGGAGATTGGTTATTTGGTACCTGAAGGGGAAGCCTTTTCGGTGGAGACCGAAAACGTTGATCCGGAAATCGCCAAAGTGGCCGGCCCTCAACTGGTTGTTCCCATCATGAATGCCCGTTTCGCGCTCAATGCGGCCAACGCCCGTTGGGGTTCGCTGTATGACGCGCTCTACGGCACCGATGCGATTGGCGACTTGCCTTCATCAAAAAGCTACGACCCCGAGCGCGGTGCCCGCGTGATCGCCTGGGCGAAAGACTTCTTGGACAAGTCCGTTCCGCTTGCTGCCGGAAGCTGGACCGATGCAGCCGGGTTCAAGATTGAAGACGGTGTACTCCTGATCGCGTCCGGTGCAGGCGAAACCGGCTTGGCTGATCCGTCCCAATTTACCGGGTTCAAGGGTGAGGCTTCTGCACCGCGTGCACTCATGTTCGAGAAGAACGGCATGCATCTGGGCATTCACATCAACGCCGATCACCAGATCGGCAAATCAGATCCCGCCAACATCTCCGATGTTTGGCTTGAATCGGCTCTCACAGCCATCATGGATTGCGAAGACTCGGTCGCAGCCGTTGATGCCGAAGACAAGGTTCTAGTCTACAGCAATTGGCTCGGCCTGATGAAAGGCGATCTGAAAGAGACATTCGATAAGGGCGGGAAAACCATCACCCGCGAACTCTCGCCTGATCTGGAATTCAGCGCACCCGATGGCAGCCCGACCAAGCTCAAGGGCCGTTCGCTGATGCTGATCAGGAATGTCGGTCACCTGATGACAAACCCAGCGATCCACGATCGGGATGGCAATGAAGTGCCCGAGGGCATCATGGATGCCATGTTCACTGCCCTGATTGCCCTGTTTGATGTTGGTCCAAATGGAAGGCGCATGAATTCGGCAGATGGATCGATGTATGTGGTCAAGCCCAAAATGCATGGTCCTGAAGAAGTTGCTTTCGCCGTCGAGATATTTGACCGCGTTGAAAAAGCCATCGGCATGGCTCCCAACACCATCAAGATGGGCATCATGGACGAAGAGCGCCGGACCACAATCAATCTGAAAGAGTGCATCCGCGCCGCAAAACACCGGGTCGTGTTCATCAACACGGGTTTCCTGGATCGAACAGGCGACGAGATGCACACATCCATGGAAGCGGGTCCGATGATCCGCAAGGGCGATATGAAACAGGCGCCCTGGATCAACGCTTACGAAGACTGGAACGTCGATATCGGCCTTGAGTGCGGACTTGCCGGACATGCCCAGATTGGAAAGGGTATGTGGGCGATGCCAGACATGATGGCGGCGATGCTGGAGCAGAAAATCGGACATCCGAAGGCGGGTGCCAATTGTGCCTGGGTGCCATCACCGACAGCAGCAACGCTGCACGCCACCCATTATCACCAGGTCAATGTGTTGGATGTTCAGGCCAAGCTGGCCAAGCGCGAACGCGCCGATATCGATGACATATTGTCCGTGCCGGTTGCGCCGCGCCCCAACTGGACACCCCAGGACATTCAGCATGAACTCGACAACAATGCACAGGGCATTCTGGGATATGTCGTGCGCTGGGTGGATCAGGGCGTGGGGTGTTCCAAGGTGCCGGACATCAACAATGTTGCCCTGATGGAAGATCGCGCGACCTGCCGCATTTCATCCCAGCACATGGCCAACTGGTTGCATCACGGTGTGGCGACACGCCAACAAATCACTGAGACGATGGAAAAGATGGCCAAAGTGGTGGATGAGCAAAACAGCGGCGATCCCACTTATACACCCATGGCGCCGGATTTTGATAGCTCGATTGCATTCCAGGCGGCGCTTGAATTGGTGCTCGATGGCCGGGCTCAACCCTCAGGCTACACCGAGCCGGTGCTACACCGTCGACGCCTGGAGCTCAAGGCGGCGCAGTAGAAGCATCGATCAACAAGCGCCTTTGTGAAGCGTCTGATTGAATTCAAAGCCGGGCTGTGAGGCCCGGCATTTGGTTGATCAAACAGTTGCTATTTGATCGAACTCACTGCTACGCTCTCCTCCTGATGAATTTATGCCTTGAAATTTCTGGGCAAATGCATATTCATACACCATTCATTCACTCGGGAGGTATCAGAATGATCCTATCAAAACTAACCAAAACACTGTCGGCGGCTGCGCTTGGCCTAAGCTTGGCTGTGAGCGGCATTTCTGCTGCCATGGCAGCAGACATCACCATTCGCGCCACGGCGAACTCCAATGAAAACGACGAAGACTATGACGGTCTGGTTGTTTTCAAGGATTTTGTCGAGAAGGCCTCAAACGGCAAGGTTGCCGTTGAACTCTTCATCGGCACGCAGCTCTGTTCAAAAGGCGATGAGTGCCTGCAGGGTATCGCTGATGGTTCGATCGATATCTACATCTCGACATCAGGTGGTGCGGCTGGCGCATTCCCTTACGTGCAGGTTCTCGACTTGCCGTACCTTCTGCGTGACGACCGCATTGCTGAGGAAGTGTTGTCTGAAGGCACATTCACACGCGTGCTGCGCGAGAAAATCCTTGCCGATTCAGGCGATAAGATCCGCCTGATGACCATCGGCAACACCGGCGGATGGCGCAACTTCGCCAACACGCAAAAGCGTGTGCAAATGCCAGCCGATATGGATGGTCTGAAGATCCGGACAGTGGTGGCTGATCTGCCGCAGGAACTGGTTAAGGCTCTTGGCGCTGCGCCAACGCCAATTCCGTGGCCTGAGCTGTTCACTTCATTCCAGACAGGTGTTGTTGAAGGTTCGAAAAACGGCATCACCGACATCATGGGCATGAAGTTTACAGATGCTGGCCTGAAATATGTAACCCTTGATGGGCACGCCTATATGGGTGCGCTTTGGTACATGAACAACGACAAGTTCATGGGCATGGACGAAGCGACACGTCGCGTGATCGTGGACGGCTTTGCAGCGTTGCAGCAAGCGACCTTTGCGTCACCCAAGCGCAAATCCATCCAGGCCTATGCAGACTTCGCAGCAGCCGGTGGTGATTTGTATGTGCCAACATTGGAAGAAAAGGCAGCATTCAAGGCAGCTGCTGAACCTGTGTTTGACTGGTTCAAAACCAATATCCGTGAAGGCGAAGCAGTTTACACTGCACTGGTTGACGCAGCTGCTGCTGCAGAGGCCAAGCTTGATGGCGGCATCATGATGGACATCAAATAACCGTCCATTCGATTATTTGAAAAAGGCCCGGTGCTGTAATCAGCGCCGGGCTTTTTTGTGCACGAAGTTCAGTCAGCAAATTCAGACGGCCGGATTTGGGCTTCTCTGGCGCGCAAAGATCCTGAAGGCGATCACACCTGCGCAGATTTGCGCGCCGATCACGGCGGACTAGATCTGCGGGAACAGCGGGTCGAACCATTTTTGCGGGCCAAAGGATAGCAGCGCGGCGATGGTCGCAAAAATTGCCAGAATGCTATCGGGCTTGGTGGCCTCGCTACCGCTGAGGATCGCGCAGATGGCCAGGGCATACAATGAAACGCTGTATAATTGGTACGGCAACAAGCAGAAGCTTATTGGCTCACTGGTCGATGCCAATACGCGTGAACTCCGCGCTCGCCTGGATAGCCAGGCTGAACCCTTGATCGACATGCCGATACACCAAGCGCTGACAATATTGGGCGCATTGTTGCTTGAACTGGTGACAAGCGAGCGCGCCATTGCGCTCAACAGGGCAGCCGCCGGTGATGTCCATAACACTGCGACCCTTGGCAAGACCATCGCTCAGGCGGGCAGGCAGACCATTGTACCGCTTGTCAGGAACCTGTTTGAAGCAGCACGATCGAGCAACAAACTGAACTTCAGCGATGACGATCAGATCGCCGAGATCTGGGTTTCACTCTTGATCGGCGAATTGCAAATTCAACGCGTCATCGGCGTACTACCTCCGCTCACACAATAACAGACGCAGGCGCAGGCGGATCAGGCCGCCTCACTCATTACAAAGCCGTTTGCAGATTAGAGCGTTTCTGTCTTCAACTGAAATGCTGGCACGGATTTGGGCATTGAAAATATTGGATAAATCCAGGTGCCGCGATTTCATAAAGGGCTGCCAGAGTCTAGGCACGGGGGAGACAATCCCGTCACCTTTCTGCCGTGATCATCGGAACGGGAACAGCCAGCGCTTGTAATCCTCGACAAGCGCGATGCCTGCATTGATCTCTTCTTGCGTCATCTTTTTGACGACTTCCTCTTGGCTGACGGCGGCATCCGGATCGCCACCAATTGCAGACAGCGTGTACCACATGTAGGCGCGCACAAGATCGGGTGCTGGCAGGCCGCGCCCGACTTCATAATACCAGCCGATGCCGGACTGCGCGCCCGGATGCCCCTTCATGGAAGAGCGCAGATAAAACTCAAAGGCACGGCGATCGTCCTTCTCAACGCCCAAACCCATCGCATACATCACGCCAATCAACTCCTCCGCATCCGCATTGCCGGATCGAGCCAAGGGCTGTAGTGCCTCGCGCGCTTCGACAAATTTGCTCGCTTCCATCAAGTCACGCGCTTTCTCCAAGGCGGAATTGGCATGTGCACTCGTTGCGACCAATGCACAGACCAGTGCAAAGACGGGAATCCATTGTTTCGATATCGATGGCATTGTTGACCTTGTTATTCACATTCGATGACGGCAAAGGTATAGGAACACTCTGTCGAAAGCGACAGGATTTCGTCAAGGGAGGTGAGGGCCGTTGAAGCGCCCGATTCTGACAATTGCAACGATGATTTCTGGCATTATCCTGCTACCGGACCTGCTGGCGGCACAGACGCGTCCTGATCTGCCAGCACCCATTAATTTGAATGACTTTCAGACATTTGACGAAAAACGCGCGGCGCTGGGCCAACTGCTTTACTATGACAAGATATTGTCCGGAAACCGGAACATTTCCTGTGGCACTTGCCACAGTCATGATCACGCAACTGCTGATGGTCTCTCACTGGGCATCGGCGAAGGTGGCGTAGGTCTGGGACCAGATCGGAAGCTTGGCGCCGATCCCGCCCAAACACCGAAAAAACGCGTGCCGCGTAATGCCAATGCATTGTTCAATCTGGGTCACAAGGATTTCAGGGTTCTGTTTCATGACGGACGTCTGTCCATCGACAATATTTACGGCAATGGATTTAACACACCGGCAGAAGAATGGTTTCCAAGCGGCCTAACGAGCATTGCCGCAGCGCAAGCCATGTTTCCGGTCACCTCTGAAACAGAAATGGCTGGCAGCGCGGAGGAAAACGAAATCGCCGCATCACGCCGCGAGCGCATTGATCAAACTTGGCCGGTCATTGCCAAACGGATCTGGGCCAACGGCACCTATGTAGAGATGTTCAAGCAGACATATGAGGATGTCGATCAGGCTGGTGACATCACCATGGTGCATATTGCCAATGCCATCGGGGACTTCGTTATCTCGGAGTTCCGCAGCACGAACAGTCCCTTCGATCGATATCTGGCGGGTGATGAGACCGCTTTGACTGCGCAACAGAAAGCTGGACTGGATGTCTTCTTTGGCAAGGCAAATTGCGCGTCCTGCCACACCGGACCGTTGCTTACGGATCAGAAATTTTATGCCTTGGCTCTGCCGCCGCTTGGTCCGGGCAGGATTCGCAGCTTTGACCCGATGCCGCGTGATGTGGGACGGATGGGCGAAACCGACTTGATCAAGGACGCCTACCGGTTTCGAACGCCAAGCTTGCGCAATGTGGCAAGAACCGGACCCTATGGCCACAACGGCAGCTACGCCACACTGGAGGGGATTATCCGCCATCATGCCGACCCGTTGGGATCGCTTGAGAAATGGGACAGGTCACAAGTGATCATGCCAGTATCGGCCCGCTTTGCGCCGACCGACTTTGTCATTTGGGACGACCACCGCGAAATGACACGCTTGAAATCGCGTCTCGATATCAAACCGATGGTGCTCAGTGACGACGAGATCGCTTCCCTCGTGTCGTTTATGCATGCACTGACCGATGAAACATCCATTCGGGGGCGATTGGGCAAGCCCAAACATGTGCCCAGTGGGCTTCCAGTCGATTAGGATCACAGCAAATTCATTCACTATTCAACTACATTTTTCTTGCGTGATTTTGCGTGCCGATATAGGCGTAAATCAACAGGGTTTGAGCGCAATCTGCGTGCTTTGGGGAGAACGATGAGTTTGAATTATGCGATAATTGGCGCCGGTATGATGGGCCAGGAGCACATTCGGAATGTTGGCCTTCTGCCAGGCGCTTCGGTAAGCGCGATCGTCGAACCAAATGATGAAATGGCGGCCAATGCCACGCAATTGGCCGTCGAGCTGGGCATGCCTGCACCGAAAAGAGTTCAGACTGTTTCCGACCTGGTTTCAGCCAACAACGTGGATGCCATCGTCGTTGTCAGCCCCAATGATACACATTTCGGCATGATGCAGGAATTGCTTCACACCAATTTTCCAATCCTGCTCGAAAAGCCAACATCAACCGATGTTGACCAGGCTTGGAAACTTAGCAATCAGGCCAGCGACCGATCGGCGCCCGTATGGGTGGCCATGGAATATCGATATATGCCTCCCGTTACCCGACTGATTGAAGAAGTCCGCCGCGGTACGGTAGGAGACACCAAGATGCTCTCAATTGTGGAGCACCGTTTTCCGTTTCTGCCGAAAATTGACAAGTGGAACCGTTTTTCAGCGCGAACGGGTGGCACGATGGTCGAAAAATGTTGCCATTTCTTCGATCTCATGCGGTTGATCACCGGTTCGGAGCCGACCCGGATTTTCGGGTCGGGCGGCCAGGACGTCAACCACCTGGACGAAACCCATGATGGGGACCGCGCTGACATCTTGGACAATGCACTGGTGATCGTGGATTTTGAGAACGGCGTTCGGGCTTCGCTCGATTTGTGCATGTTCGCAGAGGGTTCATACTGGCAGGAGCAGGTGTCGGTTGTTGGTGATGCTGGCAAAGTTGAAGCTTTTGTTCCGGGGCCCTCGCGTTTCTGGCCTGGTGGCGGCGAGCGCGCATCGGAAGTTGTGATCTCACCAAGAGCCGACAAGGCACCGACACGCGAAGAGGTCCACGTCGATGGAAATTTGCTGGCGGCGGGCGATCATCACGGCGGTACATATTTCCAGCACCTGAAGTTTCAGCAATTGGTGACCACTGGCAAGGGTACACCGGAAGTGACGCTTGCAGACGGCGCCAAGGCTGTTGAAATGGGTGCGGCGGCCGAGCGTTCTATTCGCACGGGCGAGCTTGTGAAATTCTAGCCTGCAAGCTACAAGGCTAAATCGATTAAATTTCAGCTTGGAAAACGCTCATGTTTATCACCTGTGGCGAAGCGCTTTTTGACATATTCACCGGGCCATCCGAAGCAGGCGATCCACATGGGCTGAGCATGCGCGGTGTGATTGGTGGTTCACCGCTCAACGTGGCGTTGGGTTTGTCGCGTATGGGAAACCGGGCGAGCCTGTTTACCCGCATTTCAAACGATCTGTTTGGTCGCAATATTCGCGCATTCATGAAGGATGTTGATGTCTCTGACGAATATTGCGTCAGAACAGACCAGCAAACGACGCTGTCGATGATTCTCACTGGTCCAGATGGCCACCCGGACTATTCGCTCTACACAAAAGGCACCGCCGATTGTTCGATGGAGATGGACGATATACCGGCTGAACTCGATCCCCGTGATCAGGTCATCCATTTGGGTTCTTTTGCTACAGCGCTTCCTGAAAGCGGCGCAGTATTGCGTGAATTTGCCAAGCGCGAAGCCGGCAGGCGCTTCATCGCTTTTGATCCTAATGTGCGTGAGATCGTAGTGCCGGCCAGACAGCCATGGTTTACGATGATGGATGAAATGCTGCCGATTGCCAGCTTTGTAAAAGCAAGCGATGAAGACCTAGAATTTCTCTATCCCGGCCAACCACTGGATGCATTTCTCGACAAGGCGCTGGCCGCCGGTGCCGATATCGTCTGTGTAACCCGCGGTCCGGATGGCGCCTTGGCACGGACGGCTGACGGGTCGAGCGTTGATTTGCCCGGTCGGAAGGTCGATGTGCAAGACACGGTTGGCGCCGGGGACACATTTCAGGCTGCATGTTTGCATTTTCTCGCCGATAAGGGATTGGCAAAGCGTGGCATGGCTCGCCAGGTTGATCTAGAAAAAATGGTTCGATTTGCCATCGATGCAGCTGCCTTGACCTGTACGCGCCGCGGCGCAGATTTACCGACTTTGGAAGAAATCGATGCATTTCGTGCAAGTTGATTGCAAGGGCCAATTAGGTTGCGTATCAACGAACGGCAATCGACGGTGATCAGGAAACAAAGATGCAGCTTTATCATCATCCCATGTCTGCCAACAGCCGCTTTGTTCGTCTGCTGATCGGTGAGTATGGCATTGATGCCGAGTTGATTCAGGAAAA
>JAHEJF010000031.1 GCA_024639025.1 Ahrensia sp.
CCCGCTGAGAAAGGCGCCGATCCAAATGATAAATCCCGTCAACAAACCTGCCAGAGCACGTGTCTTTTGCGCTGGCGTAAGCTCTATGCCGATTGGGTTGCTCAACGTGGTCAATAGGCATTGTCCGATTTAGTGATAAGGCTGATGGGCGTCATGAACAGGATCTTCAGATCAAACAGAACCGACCAGTTCTCGATGTAATACAAATCACATTCCGTCCGCATCTTGATCTTGTCGTCATGATCAATCTCGCCGCGCCAGCCATTGATCTGGGCCCATCCGGTGACACCTGGTTTGACGCGATGCCGGGCAAAATAGCCATCAACCACCTCGCCATATAGCCTGTCGCGCGTCTGGGCGAGAACCGCGTGCGGGCGTGGTCCAACAAGTGAAAGATCGCCACGCAACGCGTTGAAAAACTGAGGTAATTCATCAATAGAAGTTTTCCGGATAAACCGTCCAACTGGCGTGACCCGCGGATCGCCTTTTTTGACGGCGTTGCGTGCAGTTTGGTCCTGTTGCTCCACATACATGGAGCGGAATTTGAAAACTCGAATGATTTCGTTGTTAAAGCCGTGGCGTTCCTGCACGAAGATCGCCGGCCCCCTTGATGTCAGTTTTACCGCCAGAAAGGCACCCAGCATGATTGGCGAAAGGACAATGATGCCGAGCACGGAAAACACGATGTCAAAGGCGCGCTTTGCAACAGAATCCCAGTCTCGGATCGGACGATCGAAAATGTCAAACATCGGCAGCTTGCCGATATATGAATAGGTGCGGGGCCGAAAGCGCAGATTGCTCGAGTGAGCCGAGAGCCGAATATCGACCGGCAGAATCCAAAGCTTCTTGAGCATAGCCAGCACACGCGATTCCGCGCTAAAGGGCAGGGACACGATGAGCATGGATATGCGTGCGCGTCTTGAAAATTCTACCAGTTCCT
This sequence comes from Ahrensia sp., assembly GCA_024639025.1. Taxonomy (GTDB): domain Bacteria; phylum Pseudomonadota; class Alphaproteobacteria; order Rhizobiales; family Rhizobiaceae; genus Ahrensia. The sequence goes on from JAHEJF010000031.1 coordinate 941, forward strand.
CGATATTGCCCAGTTTGGGGTAACCTGCGACGATTGGCGGGGAACGATCATTGTCGCGATCATCAAAAATACCGCAAATTCGGATCTCGTTGTCCGCTTGCTGCTCCAGAGCGCGAATTAGGCGTTCCGCAGACTTGCCTCCGCCAACAATGACCGCCCGGCGCTCCATCGTACCGTTGCGCCCCCATTTACGGACAAGAAAGTTGAGAGCGAGACGTTCAAAAAACAGGAAAACCAACCCGCTCAAGAACCAGGAACCAAACCAGACCCGGGAAAACTGCTCAGACATTTTGAGGAAGAACACAGCAATTAGCAGCATGGCGAAGGTGGCTGACCAACTCAGTATGATTTTGCCAAACGCACTGAAGGAGTGCCGGAACGAACGGATTTGATAGCCATCCATCAATTGCAGGAACACGACAAAAACAGCCGAACCCGTAACAGCAGCAATGATGTAATGCCATGGAATGCCGCCTGGTACTGTCCAGGACACGCCGACATAACCGGCCATGATCCCAATCGCGATCGCAATCAACATGAAAAATTCAATCAAACGCAATGTGCCGGTCAACATGGCCGGCGAGACCGTGTCAGTGCGATATTCCGCAGCGATGCGCTCAGCCAACGGGTTGAGCACGCCGTCTTTGACGGTCAGTCCCTCACCGTCGTCATACTCGATGACGGCTTCACGGTTGAAACGTTCTTGCGGGTCGAAAGTGTTCATTCAAGTCATGTCCTTGGACCATTGCCCTCACAATATGGTCAATGCCCTAAGAAACGCTTGATAAATGCAAAATATTTCAGCTAGAGCGTTTCAGTCTTCATCTGAAACGCTGGCGGGGATCAGGCATTGAAAATATTGGATAAATCCGGCTACCGCAATTCGATCAATGGCTGACAGAGTCTATGCGTTGCGTCTGCCAACAAGGCTTGTTTGATAAGCGTCCAGCATCGCGTCGGCCATGGATTCGGCACTGAATCGTCGCTTGAGAGCTTCGTGACTGGGCATCCGGTCGATCAAATGCGGCAAATCTTCCAATGCTCGCCGCATGCGCGCTGTAAGGGCATCAATATCCGGCTCGATGAGAACATCGCTCGCATTGTCGAAAATCTCCGGAATGCCTCCGACATTGGTGGTGATCAGGGGACAGCCCGCTGCAAGCGATTCAAGCACAATATAGGGCATCGCCTCGGCGCGCGAAGGAATCACAACACACCGACCCAACTGGAATGCGGCACGTGCCGGCATGGGCGGCCGAATTGTGACATTGGTTTGGAGATCGCGCTCTTTGATCATGTCATGCAATTCATCCCGATCCGGCCCCGCGCCTACAAGCACCGCAGAGATATCCTCGGCACCTTCTGCCTTGAGCCGGGAAACAGCCCGGATGAAAAGGTCAGGGCCCTTGAGCATGCGCAGTTCACCAACGAAGACGAAATCGACTGGATTTTCGACCAGTTTGATCGGTTCGAATTCTTCGCTTGTCAGGCCGTTATAGATGATGCCGGATTCGCACGCTGGCTTGCCGACTTTTTCATGATAGGCGCTCTGTTCATACTGAGCGACGAAGTTGAGGCGATCAGTCATGCCCTCAAGCATTCGCTCGACCTTGAAATAGAGTTTGCCGTTCCTGCTGTCTGGATCGAAGTGCAGACTGCCTCCATGCGGTGAGTAAAATCGGGCAGGTTTGCCGCGAGGTGTCGTGGTCAGGGTCCCGCACGCTCTGGCATAAACACCCCCTTTGGCGCCGTGTCCGTGCACGACGTCCGGTTCCAGCTTCTTGAGAACACTCAATATTTTAGAGGCTGAATAAATATCAGAGGGTCCAATGGACCGGCTCATTGGTGATCGGGTAACACCCAGTTTGATTTCTTTGTCGAGATTGGAAATCAGGGCTTCATTGTAACCCGGTGTGCCTTCGACGTCGCAAATAATTCCGACATCGTGCCCCATCGCAGTATGCAACATGGACAGGTCGCGCACATGCCGAAGAACGCCACCCATCGGTGCGCGCAAGACGTGGACAATGCGCAAAGTGTGGCCTTCAACCAAATTGCCGTTCCGAACTGCTAAAAGATTCGTTCCCGTACATATATCGTATCACCGGGCATAACGGGATCAGTAATTATTACCCGTCCTGTCATGACCTCGCCGTTGATTTGGCGGGTGATATCAACATTGGACTGGTTGGCCCGTGAAGAGAAGCCGCCAGCTGCGGCCACAGCCATTTGTACGGTCATTCCCGGACGATAGGCATATTGGCCGGAAGAACCGACTTCTCCCATCACAAAAAGCGTTCGGTAATTGGCCACCTCTACAGAAACATCGGGGTCACGCAAGAAACCGTTGCGCAGTTTCTGCGCGATATCGCCTTCAAGTTGCTGCACGGTGCGTCCGCGAGCAGCGACTGCGCCAACGAGCGGGAACGAGATATAGCCGGACTGATCGACATTGTAGCTGTTGCTCAAATCGCCTTGGTCAAAAACCGTCACCCGCACCTGGTCACCGGCGTCAAGCAGATAGGGTTGGTTGATCACTTCATGAAAGTTCGCAGGGGCAGGGCGATAGCCCGAACAGGCGCTCAAACCCAGAAGGGCTGCGCTTACTGCAATTGCTTTGAACAAGTTTGGCCGTGTAATCATAACGCGTTCCATTAAGGATTTTGGCGCGCACCGCGCCGATACTCTTGCCCCTTTATCTCTCTATTAAGGTTAATGGCCGGTAAAAGCGCTGCGCAGAATCTGAGCCAAGTGGCAGGCGCGAGGCGTTTGAAGAGAATTTTGTTAGGACACTGGTAATCATTCCCAATGAAGCGTTACCGCCCGGTTTACCTGCTGGTTACCATGTTGATTTAGAAAGGATGCAATTGTCCGCGCCTTTGCGCGTCTTGTGTTCGGAGTCAGAGTAATGTCGGGTTTTCAAGGCCAATCCAGCGATGCAGATATTGATATCGGCCAGCTGTTCGCCGCAATTTGGCGTGACAAGCTCCGCATCCTGACTGGCGCGCTCATCGTCACGGTTCTGACCCTTGTAGCCCTGAGCCTGGTTTCACCAAAATACACTGCAGAGACCAAGCTGCTCATTGACGCCAATGAATCTGTCTTCACGCGGCCTTCCAATGAGAACCAGCAAGTCGATAGGTCCACTCAGGTGGATCTTGAAAGTGTTGCCAGCCAGGTGGAAGTGATCAATTCCAGCGATCTCTTGCTCAGTGTGGCTGAACAGCTCGGTTTGGAGGGCAGGGAAGAGTTCAACAGCGCCAGCAACCCATCTGCCCTCAAGATGGGCATGATTACACTGGGTCTTGTCGCCGACCCCACATCCCTGCCGGCGGATCAGCGCATTCTGGATGCGATCCGTGAACGCTTGACTGTCTATGCAGTCGCTGAGTCCCGCGTCATTGTCATCGAGTTTGAATCCGCTGATCGCGAATTGGCAGCCCAGTTTCCCAATGAACTCGCTAAAGCCTATTCGGCAATTGAAAGCCGGGCACAATTACAAAATACCGGCGAGGCGGCCGAGTATCTCGCTGTTGAAATCGAACAACTTGAGAAAGGCATTCGTGATGCCGAAGCTCGCGTTGCTGACTTCAGGGCAGAATCTGGCCTGTTGGTGGGCGACAACAACGAGGTGCTCGTCACTCAGCAGCTCGCTGAACTGTCCACTGAATTGTCGCGTGTGCGTGCAGAGCGTTCAAGCATCGAGGGCAGGGTCCGTAGTGTTGAGCAGGCATTGCAAAACGGATCATCCTTGGACACCTTGCCGGACGTTATCAATTCACCTCTGATCGAGCGGCTCAAGGAGCAGGAAATCCAGCTCAATGCCGAAATTGCTGATCTCTCGACAACATTGTTGCCCGGCCATCCGCGCATTCGGGCACTGCGCTCGCAATTGGGGGATTTACGAGCCCAGATTCGCAATCAGGCGCGCAACGTTCTCGAAGGTCTGCGAAACCAGGCTGCGACAGAGCGCAGCCGCGAGGCCGAGTTGATTGCCGATGTCAATAATCTGAAAGCTGCCTCGACCGAAGCCAACAGCAAGCAGGTTGAGCTGCGCGCCCTGGAACGTGTCGCTGCGTCTCAGCGCGATTTGCTGGAAAGCTATCTCATTCGGTTCCGGGAGGCACGCTCGCGCGATGAAACCGAATATGCGCCGCCCAATGCAAGGATCATTTCAACAGCGACAACACCGATTGAAGCATCTTTCCCGAAAATGATGCCCATGCTCGCCGCTGCGTTTCTGGGGTCCATGCTGGTCATGATCATGGTGACGCTCGTGCGCGAGTTGCTTTCAGGTCGCGCGCTCGTGCCAGCAGCCCGTTCTGCTGCGCCCGCGCCCACTCCAGCGCCAATCCGGGTAAATGAGCCAACTGCCGCCAGCGAAACCGGTGAGGCATTTGCAACAAGATCGTCGGTTGGGCGAAAGATTGTCGGACCAGCCATCCTGGCTAAATCAGAGCCCGAAACGCCATTGGATGAATTGGCGGCACTTGCCCCGGATGCCCCAGATGCCGCCTTGGCACCAGAACAAGCCTCTGCTGCCAATGACAATTATTCTGTTGCAGCGCTTACGGACATTCTGATTCAGCGCGGCTCAAATCGCGCCATCGTCGTTTCGCCGGAAGGCGACACAGGTTCAATCTGCACTGTCGAATTGGTGCGCTCGCTGGCAGACGAGGGCTTGCGCGCCGTTCTGGTCGATTTGACTGGCACCGCAGCATCATCACAGCACATGCTGGCTGATTTCACATTGCCTGGCATCACTGAGCTTCTGGCCGCTCAGGCTCCTTATGCTGAAGTTATTCATGCGGACGCAGCCACCCGCGCCCATGTGATCCCCACCGGCAATGCCGATCCGTCAGTGGCCATGCGTGCGGTCGACAGATTGCCAATCATCATGAATGCGTTGAGCGCAGCTTATGACATTGTCATTGCAGATTGTGGACCAACAGATGCCGCCGGTCTCAAACGCCTGACATCCGAAGACACCGCAGTGATCATGGCGATGGTGGAGCCTGATTCAGGGCAGGTTGTGCGCGCGGCAGAAGATCTCATTGCGGGCGGTTACAATGATGTGTTGATTGTGACGGGCGAAGACATGCCTTTGCCACCCAGTCCGGATCGGCAATTTGCCTGAAACGGTGTGGTAATTAGTACGCTTGGGCATAGAAAATCCGGAAGGAAACTGAATGCACCGCCTTCTCCAAGGTTTAACAAGCCCTGATCAGCAAAACCTAACCCATCGAAAGAACCGACGAAGCTTCTTCAACTGAGTCCACACAATTTCGTTGGACTTGATCGCACGAACAAATTGGCTTCGCAAATGCTTGTAGGCAACCATGGCCTTGCCGCGGTGCGTGATGGCAAGCGTCGCGTCGTGATGCCACGTTTCGATCTCGCACCAGCTTCGTTTGTAGAATTCGTCTCCAATTCCAAAGTCAAAAATGTCGAGCCCTTTGTCGCAGGCATCCTCAATTGCGTGAAAAAATAAGAGGTCGCCTGGGCCGCCAGAGGCGAACCGATTGTCGATCGTTCCGAATTCCACGATCAGCCGATCCCGGTGGATCGTGCAGCCAATGATTGAGATGATCTGATCGTCAAGTGTCACTGTTTTCAACACATGTCTTGGCAACTTGGCTTTACAGCTCGCCATGAACATCTGCGTAAACATTTCACGCACTTGTTGTTCCTGGAAGACATCGCAAATGCCCTGTTCCTTGAACCGTTCAGCTTTCAACACAAAGAACCGCTCCAAAACGGTGCGAACGTCTTCGCAGGGGACATGCTGGATTATCTCGACTTTGCCCATCGCTTCGAGTTTGCGCATTTGGCTGCGCTGACGTTTGCGCTTGCGCTTGGCATGATGGCGCTCAAGCACCTTGGAAAACCCGCCTTCAAGCGACAGCGACAAAGCCACATTCGGGCTGATCGCACTGGACGGGAACACAAAAGGATTTTTCACGCCTTCTAATGACGCATGCTGACGCTCCAGAAATATCGCATCGGGATGTGCAGGCAATGTCCTGATCAGGTGAACAAACTCGGACCAGCTTGTGCCGACAAGTGCATGAATATCCTCAATTTTGCCAACCGGAAAATTGCCGTTGGCATGAGTGCCACCACAATATCGCGCAATTCCGAATTTTTGCATTTCCAAGGGCAGCAGTACGTCGCCATGCCCCGGGGCACTAAATACAAGAAAGAAGGGCTTGGCGTCTTGCTGGCTGAGCCAGGCAAGCAGAAAGGATTTGTGCTGATAGCCTGTCGAAAACACATCATCACTCATCGCTTCGACATAGGCTGCTGCATCGTCTCTTGAAGTCAGGCAAGCGACAAGACGCGACTTTGCGCATGCCGCGCGATCTGACTCAACAAGTGCAATGTCGGAGACAACGTCAACCATGTATAAATCCTTTGTGCCGTAAAGTAGCAAACCAAAGTTTCTATTGTTTGAAATTGCCCGGTAATTCAGGCGATTTAGCGTATCGGCCTAGTGAAAGTGAAATGTCAGTTTCCAAAACCTTAATGCGAAAAGGCTTCATGCTCGGCGCCCATTATTCGGGCCTGTCGAACCTTGCATCGCCATTTCTTGCGGGTTGTGGTGCGATTTTGATGCTGCACCGGGTTGGAAAGCAGCAAAACCATAGCGGATTGAACGGTTTCCTGTCGGTGGAGGAAGGCTTTCTTCGGGAGATGCTGTCCACTTTGAAACGGTCGGGCCTGATATTTGTATCGCTGGATGAAGCGGTGGATCGCATAAAGCACGGACACACCGATGAAAGATTCGCGGCCATCACGCTTGATGACGGATATCGGGATAATCTGCTGAACGCAGCACCAATTTTCAAGGCACTGGAGACCCCTTACACCATCTTTGCATGCACAGGATTTGCGGATGCGACAGCGTCACTTTGGTGGGAAATTGTCGCCAAGATTATCGAGGGCCAGGACCAGCTAATGTTGCCGAGCAAGGACGGCGAGCGGCGCTTCCGGTGTCGGACCAGTTATGAAAAGCAATGCACTTACGATGTGTTGATTGATTATCTGATTGCCGAGGTGAGTGAGGCCGAACAGCGGCAGATCGTGACCGCGCTGGCCTCAAAATTTGAGATTGACGAAGCGGCATATTGCAGAAACGAAGCCATGAATTGGGACGAACTGAAACTGGCCGCGCAAGATCCGCTATGCACGATTGGCGCACACACGCTCAATCATTTTGCCCTCAAGCGCCTTTCAGTTGAACATGCGCTGTCTGAATGTGTCCAGTCAGCCGAGATCCTGGCCGATCATCTGGGTGAGAAGCCGAGACATTTCGCCTATCCCTATGGTGGAGATTATGCCGTGGGCCAACGCGAGACCGAGATTGCCCGTGCCGCAGGTTTTGCTTCTGCGGTTACAACGCGTCACGGCATGCTGTTGCCCGAACACAAGTCCCATCTGTTCGCGCTGCCCCGGATTTCCATCAATGGCAATTATCAGCGGATCCACTACGTCAAGACCATGCTCAGTGGATTTACTGTGCCGGTAGCCAATCGCGGAAAGCGGCTTGTGACGGTTTAGAGGCAGATTGTCAGTCCTGAACTTGGTCGGGTGACTTGTCCTTCTTGGGCTTCAGCATCCAGGAAATGACAAACATCGCCGGAACCACCCACAAAAGTCCTGTAAATCCGAAGAAAGCCAGGTGAACATACCAGGCACTGTCGGCCAACCTGTATGTCGCAACCGTGGTGGCAATCAGGGCGTACAGCACCACAAGTGCAATCAGTATAAGCATGCCAATAAATGACTTCAGCCGCATGGGCATGTCTGTTCTCCAGTCTGTTCGCTCATCTAACTAGCACTATTGTCAGTGCTGCCAAGGGTGTGTTGCCATTTTGCCGCGCGACAAAGGTGCACTTGATACGGCCGGACTGATTTGCGAAACAGCTTCCGATTTCGCTTTTAGACAGCTCAACGGACACGCATGTCACTTTCAACATCTCAAATGGCGGACGCGGCGCATTCCGGCAGCCAATCCAAGGAATTAACGGACCGCTTTTGGGTCCGCTCCTGGCTTTATTTCTGTGCTTTGGTGCTGTTGGCGCTTGTTGTTGTTGGCGGTGCTACGCGCCTGACTGATTCAGGACTATCGATCACCGAGTGGGCACCCATCCACGGCGTCATCCCACCGATGTCAGAAGCACAATGGCTCGAGGAATTGGAGAAATACCGTCAGATTCCCGAATATCAGCTCATCAACAAGGGGATGAGCATGGCCGAATTCCAGTTCATATTCTGGTGGGAATGGGGCCATCGCTTTCTGGCCCGTGCGCTTGGCTTGGTCGTGGCAATTCCTCTTGCGTTCTTTTGGCTGACCGGTCGCCTCGACCGGCGGATAAAGTTGCCTCTGCTTGGTTTGTTTGCCTTGGGCGGCCTGCAGGGCTTCATTGGCTGGTGGATGGTATCATCCGGCCTGACAGAACGGGTCGATGTCAGCCATTACCGGCTGGCAACGCATCTGTGCATGGCAGCGATCATACTCGGCGTCATGATCTGGATCGCGCGCGGGATAGCGCCCCATGCACATGATTTGAAACCGACTGCCAAGGCCCATATTGCAGCTGCGATATTGGTCATCTTGACGTTCTTCCAGATCTATCTGGGCGCGCTGGTGGCTGGCCTGGATGCCGGCCTTGTCTTCAATCAATGGCCGCGCATGGGGGAGGGTTTCTATCCCGCAGAAATGTGGGAAGCCGCGCTCGGATGGCTCAATGTGATGGAAAATCCCGCAATCGTGCAATTTGTGCATCGAACCGGCGCTTATGTCCTGCTGTTAGCTGCGCTTTGGCATGCCATTACGTGCTGGTTGTATGCGCCACGCTCCACCCATGCATGGCGCGCTCTGGTACTGGCACTCTTGGTGCTCTCTCAGGCCATTGTCGGCATCATCACGCTCGTGATGGTCGTGCCGCTTGATTGGGCATTGGTTCACCAAGGCCTGGCATTCATAGTGCTTGCTTTTGCAGTCGCCCATTGGCGCGCAATAGTGGGTCCGTTGCCGCTACGCGATGGCCATGCACACACGCATCAAGCTTGAAGCATCAAATCAAGGTTCTGCACCGCAGCGCCGGATGCGCCCTTGCCAAGATTATCCAGCGACGCAATCAGATTGATCTGGCTGCCATCATCGCGGCCGAAGACGTAAAGCTTCATCTTGTCCGTATTGGCCATTTCAGTGGGGTCTATGCGCACCAATTGCGCAGTTTCCTGCAACGGGACGACCGTAACTATGTCCTGCCCGGCATAGTGCCGTGTCAACGCCGCATGAACAGATGTCAGATTTGTCCCCGCTAGCGTCGAAGTCTGAAGCGGCACATTGACCAACATGCCCTGTGCAAATCGCCCCACGCTTGGCGTGAAGATCGGATCAAATGCCAAACCGCTCCGGGCCTTGATTTCAGGTACATGCTTGTGATGAAGACCCAAAGCATAGGCAAAAAATGGCGCTGCAATCGCGTCATCACGCGAGGCGTCTTCCATTTGTGCGATCATTTGCTTCCCACCGCCGGTATATCCCGAAACCGCATTGATCGTGACCGGGTAGTCATCA
>JAHEJF010000428.1 GCA_024639025.1 Ahrensia sp.
GATCTGATTCAATACGTTCCATCTCATCGACTATTACAAATAGTTCACCAGAACGCCGGAATGATGCGAATTTTATTATATCGAGCGCTTCATTCAAACTGCTTGGGGTTGCCACCTCAAATCGATCGATTGAACCGGTGACCTGCCGTGGGCAAATTCCTCCAAGATTGATTAGAGTCCGGCCTATGAAAGGACGGACTGATGAAGCGAGCAAGATTTACGGAAGAACAGATTATCGGTGTTCTGCGGGAGCATGAAGCGGGAGCCAAGACCGCTGATCTGGCGCGCAAGCATGGTGTGTCGGAGGCGACGCTTTACAATTGGAAAGCCAAATTCGGCGGTATGGACGTTTCCGAGGCCAAGCGGTTGAAGCAACTTGAGGCGGAGAACGCCAAATTGAAGAAGCTGCTGGCCGAACAAATGCTGGATGCAGCAGCGCTTCGCGAGCTTTTGTCAAAAAAATGGTAGGGCCTGCCGCCCAGCGCGAGGGTGTCGCGCATCTGCAGGCTCATTTTGACCTGTCAGAGCGGCGGGCCTGCAAGATCGTCAGCGCAGATCGCACGATGATCCGCTATCAATCGAAACGGCCACCAGACACGGACCTGCGGGAAAAACTGCGCAAGCTGGCCCAGGCACGCAAGCGGTTTGGCTACAGGCGGCTGTACCACCTCCTGCGGCGGGGCGGTGAGCCATCCGGTATCACCCGCATCTACCGGCTTTATCGGGAAGAGGGCCTGACGGTCCGCAAGCGCCGGGGACGGCGCAGGGCCGTTGGTACGCGCGCCCCAATCCTTGTCGAGGCGCGGCCGAATGCGCGTTGGTCACTGGACTTCGTGCATGATCAGTTCGCTTGCGGCCGACGGTTTCGGATACTGAATATCGTTGACGACGTCACCCGCGAATGTCTGGCAGCGATCCCTGATACGTCGATCTCCGGCAAGCGGGTTGCCAGAGAACTGACAGCATTGATTGAACGGCGCGGAAAACCGGGGATGATTGTTTCTGACAATGGCACGGAGTTCACTTCCAACGCTATGCTGGCCTGGACGCAGGAGCATGCCATCAACTGGCATTTTATCGCACCAGGACGGCCAATGCAGAACGGTTTTTGTGAGAGCTTCAATGGCCGGATGCGGGACGAACTGCTGAACGAAAGCCTGTTTCTGGGCCTGGATCACGCCCGGACGAAACTCAACACCTGGGTCGATGATTACAATTATCAACGGCCCCATTCTGCAATCGGCTATCAAACGCCTGCTGACTATGCCTTCAACCTCAACACCAAACTCCCGGCAACGTCCGACCGGCTGCGCAACCCCGACCAGCTCCGCCGCTCGAACGTTGCACCCACCACGCCAGAAGGCGTAAAACAACCCAAGACTCTAATTGCGACTGGATGAAACTTCCACGGCAGGTCACTGATCTTCAAACATTACTTCGTGTTCGAAAGAAACAGAGTGGCTTACGTTTGGTGGTATTTCAATAGCATTCGAGCTTGTCTCACAGGACACCCAATCGCTTTCAGGTTCCCATCTAAAATACAACTCACACCTGCCGAACGATGCAGGAGTTTGGCCAAAATTCTTGAATTTTATGGTAATGAAAAATCGGTGGCTTGGCCAGCCGCTGTGTCCAATGTCAGCCGTTTCTATCGAGATATATGCCCTAGAGCGGTTCCTATCTTGATTGAATCGATTTAGGATTCCCAAATCAGTTGATATGTGATTCACCATGGATACTGGATTGGAGGCCAGGAGCATGGTGAGACCTTATTCCAATGACCTTCGGGAGCGTGCTGTTTCAGCGGTTGTCCAAGGGCAATCGACCCGCGCCGTAGCCGAGCAGTTTGGTGTTGCTGTTTCTTCTGTCGTTAAATGGTCCCAGCGGTACCGGCAAACAGGTAGTGTGGCCCCGGGCAAGATGGGCGGGCATCGGAAACGTGTTCTCGAGCCACATCGGGCTTTTATTGCCGAGCGTATGGCTCAGACACCACATTTGACCATACACGGTCTCAAAGACGAGTTGGTGGCTCGCGGCGTGAAGGTTTCCCACAATGCTGTTTGGGAGTTTTTGCGGCGCGAGGGATTGCGCTTCAAAAAAAACACTGTTCGCCCTTGAACAAGCTCGTGCCGATGTCGCCCGGCGGCGGCACCGCTGGAAAGCCATACAAGGCCGCCTTGATCCGCACCGTTTGGTGTTTCTTGACGAGACCTGGATAAAAACGAACATGGCGCCGCTGCGAGGCTGGGGCCAAAAAGGCCAAAGGCTCCGCGGTTATGCCCCTTATGGACATTGGCGAACCATGACATTCATCGCAGCCCTGCGGTGGGATCAACTCATCGCGCCGGTTGTCTTTGATGGTCCAATTAACGGCGAATGTTTCCGCGCCTACGTCGAACAGCAGTTGGTTCGCACCCTGCGGCCCGGCGATATCGTCATCATGGACAATCTCGGCAGTCACAAATCGGATGCTGTCAAACAAGCCATCCACGCCGCCAAAGCGCGATTGCATTTTCTGCCGCCATACTCCCCGGACCTCAATCCAATTGAGCAAGCCTTCTCCAAAATCAAACACTGGATGCGCATGGCCCAGAAACGCACAATCGATGATGCAAGCAAACAAGCTGGTCAGATCGTCAGCACATTCAAACCACAAGAATGCGCCAACTACCTCAGAAACGCAGGATACGCTTCAATCAAAACATGAAAGAGTCTAGTAATTGGCCTGCCTTGATGCCAGAGAATACGGACGCCGCAGGCTATGCTGCGGCGTTCTTTTTTAGTCAGCCGGGACATACAGAGCCATCGGGCCAACTTCTGCCAGCGTTA
>JAHEJF010000032.1 GCA_024639025.1 Ahrensia sp.
ACAACACGCAAGTGGTGCGATCTTCCCAATCGATGATCCTCGAAAATGTCTCCGCACCGATCACCAGGATGCGACGGGCCATGCCCCCCCGAATATAAAGGTCGGCTGTCGTAATGGCATAAACAAATCCTGTGCACACCGCTTGGAGGTCGAATGCCGCCCCATGCTTCATACCCAGCCGGTTTTGGATGTTCACTGCGGTGGCCGGAAATGTATTGTCAGGCGTCGACGTTGCCACGATGATCAGGTCAATGTCCTGTGGTGTGACGCCCGCCGTCTCCATGGCAGAGCGCGCAGCAGCTTCACCCAGAGAGGCTGAGGTTTCATTTTCGTTCGCTATGTAGCGCTGCTTGATACCCGTGCGCTGCTCGATCCACTCACTACTTGTGTCAACAATGCTCTCGAGCTCCTTGTTTGGAACCACGCGTTCGGGCAATGCACTGCCGACACCAATTATCTTTGAACGGATCATCCTAGCTCGTCTTTTTTGCAGTTTCGTCTTTTTCAGGTGATTGGGCGGTTTCTTCTTCGCGGGAAAAATCACTCGCGCGCCCTTGTCGTCGGTGGAATTGCTTTATATCTCGCTCAATCTTGCTAAGAAGTTGATTGCGCACCATGTCATGGCCCATATCCAGTGCCGCAGCAAAGCCCTCGCCGTCTGCACCACCATGGCTCTTGATTACAATGCCATTGAGGCCAAGAAACACACCACCATTGACCTTGCGCGGATCCATTTTGTCGCGCAGCCGGTTAAACGCACCTCTGGCAAACAGATAACCCAGCCGCGCCATCCACGTATGGCTCATGGTTGCACGCAGGTATTCGCCAATCTGGCGCGCCGTACCCTCAGCGGTTTTTAGCGCAATATTGCCCGAAAAACCTTCCGTCACCACGACATCAACTGTGCCCTTGCCCAAATCATCGCCTTCTACAAAGCCGTGATACTCAATGCCCGGCAAGTCTGCGTCACGCAGCAGCCTGCCTGCTTCCTTGACCTCTTCCTGCCCTTTGATCTCTTCAACACCAACATTGAGCAGACCAACAAGTGGTTTCCTGGTTTCAATCAGGGCACGCGCCATGGCCGCGCCCATCACCGAGAAGTCGACCAGTTGCTGTGCGTCTGCTCCGATCGTGGCACCGACATCGAGCACGATGCTTTCACCACGCAAGGTTGGCCAGATCGCGGCAATTGCCGGTCGCTCGATGTCAGCCATGGTGCGTAAACAAAAGCGCGACATCGCCATGAGCGCGCCCGTATTGCCAGCGGAAACGCAAACATCCGCATCGCCGGTCTTTACCGCCTCAATCGCCTTCCACATCGATGATTTCCAACGGCCTTGCCTGAGTGCCTGGCTTGGCTTGTCATCCATGCGTACTGCGACATCGCAATGAACAATGTCGCTGGCCGCCTTGAGCTTGGGAAATTTCTCGAGTTCAGGCGCAACGAATTCCTGTTTGCCAAAAAACAAGAACCTCAGCTCGGGATGTCTTTCGAGCGAAATGGCCGCGCCCGGAACCAGGACTGCCGGTCCAAAATCACCGCCCATTGCATCAACTGATATTGTGACCAAACTGATCTCGTTCTTGGTTAGCGGCGCCTGCAGGGACTGCCGGCCTGTTTGATTTTGATTCGCCTGAAAATAGCGGTTTTGTGCGATGTCTCAACCATAATCTGGACGCTTCACAGCTTGTCGCGGATCTGGGACAAGGCAGCAAACGGGTTTTCCTTGTCCTCGGCCTTATCGTTTTCATCCACAAGCGCGGTGGCAGCATGATCGGCTTGTGCCGACCTGGGATAAGGGTCGAGCTCAAGTGCAAAAAACTCCAAAGCAACCTTGCCAACATCCAATATGGGCGGCTCAAAGACTTCCGGTGCATCATCACCTTCTGCCTCAATGATCAGTTCCTGTGTTTCGGCCGAGATATTCGGCTTCGCCAATTTCGACATTTCAGGAACAAATACTGCATCAATTTCAGCATCGATGGTCTCGGATACCGGCTCCAAAGTTACAACACAGGCTTGTTCCAATTGGGCCCTGATTGAGCCGGTTACACGCACACCATCCTTGTGCCAGGACTTAATCTTCAACTCGGACGCAAACTGGTTGAGGGAAACAAGCTGCAATTGTTCAGCGATTTGGGCGCGTGTCTGTTCATCGGGATTGAGTACAACCTGCAGCCCCTTTGCCGGCAACCTTGATGTGTCGACAGGGTAAGACAGCGGTTCGTCAATCTCAGATTGTGCCCCTTCTTGAGGCTTCTGTTTGCTGCTCATCTTATCGAGCCCTTTACCTGTCGGCCTGCGGAAAGCTCAACTCGCCCCGCAACACAGCGTCATCGGTCAGCGCAGACAATTGCTCTGCACCCTTGATCATATAGGTTGCGATGGCATGGCCATTCAAGCCGTCCATGTTTTCCGGGCTGACATTGCGGATCACAGCGTCAGCCAAGTTCTCAACATTGTTTTCATCCAGCGCGGTCCAATAGGGTTTCATTCGCCCATAGAACATTTTGCCCAGTTTTTTCATCCGTTTTGGTACGCCCGCATCACCCACGCCCAGTTCTCGGATGGAATGGTCCAGTTCGAGAAAAAACTCGTCCAACACATCCTGAGACAATTGCTCCATTGCTTCAGAGCCGCCCCGCGTTCTGTGAAGAAACAGGATCATGTGAAGACCAATGGCTTCATATCTGCCGATCGGCGTATCCGGCACGCCCCAACGTGCATACAGCGCAGGCTGTCTTCCCGCCGCAACGACCGAGGAATAAATGCTTGAGACGATTTTTTCATTGTCTGTTTTTTTGTTTTGTCGAAACAGTGACATAATCATTTTGCAAGTCCTAGGATCGAATGCGGCTAAAGCAAGATGTGACACTTGAGTGTTGAACCTTGCAAGAAACCGAACGGTGGGTTACCGGACATATAGCAAAGGGCAAACAGAAGTGTAGCTCTTTCCAGGGAGTTTTATGGTGGCGGGATATATGAGAAAATCAAACAAGGGTCGATTTATGTTGGCCGCTGTGCTTTCAACGGGCGCAATTGCACTTGCTGGTTGCAACACATCAAGTGTTCTGAGCGCCAAAGAAACCTTCAAACAGGGCTTTGTGATCGACGAAGAGACGCTGGCACTGGTGCCGCCAGGCTCAAGTCGTGACCAGGTACTGTTGTCGCTGGGTACGCCAACGACCACCAATGTGTTCGACTCAGAGGTGTTCTACTATATTTCCCAAACCCGGGTTCGTAACGCGCAGTTTCTCAAGCCAAAACTGGTGGATCAGCGTGTTCTGGCCATCTATTTCGACGAAGCCGAAACCGTTGAGCGGATTGCCGATTATGGCCTGAAAGACGGCAAGGTGTTTGATTTTGTCACCCGGGCGACACCAACCGGTGGCAAAGATCAGACCTTCCTGGCGCAAGTCTTCTCTGGTGCACTGGGTGGACCAACAGCGAGCTCAGTACTGGGTCGCTAGAGCCCGTCGCACTTTAACGGATCGCCCTCGCTATTAGAGGGCAAAACTGAAAAAGGCCCGCGAGGATTACTCCCCGCGGGCCTTTTTGAGGTTGGATTGTCTAATATGTATCCCACTTTGCTGGAAGCGTGGCGCCGCTTTGGCATCGAATATTGGATGCCCGAAAGCGCGCCAGAGCTACAGTCAAAGCTTCAAACACATTAGTGTGCAAGCACGGCCAGCAACAACAAGGCCACAATGTTTGTGATCTTGATCGCCGGGTTTACCGCTGGACCAGCTGTATCCTTGTAAGGATCACCCACTGTGTCGCCGGTAACAGAAGCCTTGTGTGCTTCTCCACCCTTTTCGTGCTTCACGCCATCCTTGTCTGTGAAACCGTCTTCAAACGACT
Source organism: Ahrensia sp. (assembly GCA_024639025.1). Classification (GTDB taxonomy): domain Bacteria; phylum Pseudomonadota; class Alphaproteobacteria; order Rhizobiales; family Rhizobiaceae; genus Ahrensia. Next base: position 3,863 of record JAHEJF010000032.1, read on the forward strand.
TCTTGGCGTTATCCCAGGCTCCACCGCCTGATGTCATCGAAATCGCCACGAACAAGCCGTTTACGATCACACCGAGCAGCATGGCGCCCACGGCAGCGAAGGCAGATGCCTTCGAGCCAGACAGCATCAATACAGCGTAGTAGACAAAAATCGGAGCCAAAACAGGCATCAATGACGGAATAACCATCTCTTTGATCGCTGCCTTTGTAAGCAGATCCACTGCTCGTGCATAGTTGGGACGCGACGTGCCAGCCATAATGCCTGGGTCTTCTTTAAATTGACGACGAACTTCTTCAACAATTGAACCCGCTGCGCGGCCAACGGCAGTCATGGCCATACCACCGAAGAGGTATGGAATAAGACCGCCGAAGATCAAGCCCGCAACAACATATGGATTGGAAAGCGAGAAGGAGATATCGCCGACATCAGAGAAGTATGGATAATCGGTCGGGTTGGCCGCAAAGAATGCCAAGTCGTTCGAATAAGCCGCAAACAGAACCAGGGCACCCAGACCAGCGGAACCGATCGCATAACCCTTGGTCACCGCTTTGGTTGTGTTACCAACCGCATCAAGCGCATCGGTTGATTTGCGGACCTCAGGATCAAGACCTGACATCTCGGCAATTCCGCCGGCATTATCGGTCACGGGACCAAATGCGTCGAGCGCAACAATCATGCCGGCAATGCCCAGCATCGCCGTCACAGCAATACCGGTGCCATAAAGACCGCCAAGTTGATACGTGGAAATGATGCCGCCAACGATGACAATCGCAGGCATGGCAGTTGATTCAAGCGAGATAGCAAGACCTTGGATGACATTGGTTCCGTGGCCGGTGACTGATGCCTGTGAAATGGAGTTCACCGGACGCTTGTTTGTGCCCGTGTAGTACTCTGTAATCACAACGATCAAGCCCGTTACCACAAGGCCAACGACACCACAGATAAACAGGTTCGTACCGTTCAGTGTCTGACCGGCAACCTCGCCGATATCACCCCATCCGATGGTCAGGGATGTCGCGCCGCCAAGACCGATAATCGAAAGCAATCCGGTCACAATCAGGCCCTTGTAAAGTGCGCCCATGATCGAACCGTTTGCGCCAAGCTTCACAAAGAAAGCACCAATGATCGACGTGATCAGACAGGCACCACCGATGGCCAGCGGATACAGCATCACCTGGTCGAGAATTTCGGTTCCGGTAAAGAAGATCGAGCCCAACACCATGGTCGCTACAATCGTCACCGCATAGGTTTCAAACAGGTCTGCAGCCATGCCGGCACAGTCGCCAACATTGTCGCCCACATTGTCGGCGATCGTTGCAGGGTTGCGTGGATCATCCTCGGGAATACCAGCTTCAACCTTACCAACAAGGTCGCCACCAACGTCAGCGCCTTTGGTGAAGATACCACCACCCAAACGGGCAAAGATCGAAATCAGTGAGGCACCGAAGCCCAGTGCCACCAGGGCATCGATTACGACGCGGCTTGAGGATTCAAGGCCCAGCATGTTGACCAGAATGAAGTAGTAGACTGCGACGCCAAGAAGTGCGAGGCCGGCCACCAACATGCCTGTAATCGCGCCCGACTTGAACGCAATATCCAGACCGGCTGCCAAAGAGTGTGATGCAGCCTGCGCCGTGCGCACATTGGCCCGAACCGAGACGTTCATGCCGATATAGCCTGCAATAGCAGAAAGCACCGCACCGATCGCAAAGCCAATTGCAGCTGTTGCGCCAAGCAAAGCAAATGTGATGAGAAAGACAACCACGCCCACAATCGCGACGTAGAAATATTGCCGGTTCAGATACGCTGATGCGCCTTCCCGGATTGCACCCGCAATTTCCTGCATACGCTCATTGCCTTGATCGGCAGCCAACACGGATTGTGTTGCCCAGATTGCGTAAACAATAGAAAGCAGGCCGCTTGCGATAACTGCAAGAAGAACCATTATTACCTCCAAAGTGACCCGCGGAATAGTCCCCACAGCGGATCGAAAACAAAGCAAACCTGAATTCCCGAGCGGGAATCTCGATGCTTGGCGCGTTCAATAGCAGAAGGGATTTTGCGGTCAAGACCGCAGACGGTTAGGCTTTGGATTAGATCAGGAAAAGCGCGACGATTCTCTTACAGCGATGCAGCAACAGCACGACGTTGCGAAACCACCTGGATGGCCAGAACAACCAAGCAGAAACCCGCTGCGGGGAACACGATCCAATTGATCATGTCCCAACCATAGGCATTGAGGGTCGCGCCAGATGCAAGCGATGCGACTGCCACGAATGAGAATAGCGCAAAGTCGTGTATCCCCTGGACCTTGTTCTTTTCGCTGGGTCTGTATGCATCTGTCAGCATGGCTGTTGATCCAATAAAGCCGAAATTCCAGCCCACGCCCAACAAGATCAACGCAATCCAGAATTGCCAAAGGCCCAAACCTGACAGCGCGACAATGCCGCAGCCAATCAGCAGTAACAAACCCGTGGCCACGATAGTCTCTTTTCCAAATCGGGCGATCAATTTGCCCGTGAAGAAACTGGGGCCAAACATGGCCAATACGTGCCAGGATATGCCGAGCGTTGCATCGTCAGCGGAATGGCCGCAGGCAACCATGGCCAGCGGAGCCCCCGTCATCACAAATGCCATGAGTGCATAGGTAACAACTGCGCAAAGAAAGGAGACCATAAAGCGTGGCTGCGCTATGATTGTCCGCAGCGGTCTTTCGTCGTCGCTGGGATCATCCAGCTCCTCAACAACCACTGGCGCAGGTTTCAATGTCAGCAGGATTGCTGTGCCGATCAGGCCAAGCACAACAGCAGACAGAAAGGCACCGGCATAGCTGACGGGTGCCATCAAATCCTTGGTCAGGATCGCACTTTGCGGGCCAATGATGGCTGCCAGGATGCCGCCGCACAGTACCCAGGAGATTGCTTGAGACTTAAAAGCTTTTGGCGCAGCATCGGCTGCAGCAAATCGGTATTGCTGCTGAAATGAGCCACCAACGCCAATGATGGCCAGACCCAAAGCGAAGAGCCAGAAACTGTGCATAAGAAGAGCCATGGCTGCTGTCGCAGCGCCCAGGCTGACAATCAATGCACCTGCCGAGAATCCGTATCGACGCCCGATGGCACGCATTAACATGGCGGCTGGCAATGCGCCCAAGGCAACGCCAAGATTGAAAGTTGTTACCGGCATGGTCGCCAGTGTCTTGTCAGCGCCAAGAAGGTAAAAGCCAGCCAAACCACCCAGCGATATGCAGATGGGCTGCGTCGAGCCAATAAAGGACTGCGCTGCGGCCAACGTCAGCGCCGTTTGCTTGGCTTGTTTGAGATGCTCTATTTCTTGCACCGGACTTTTCCAATCGGAGCCGAGGAGGCTCACTACGCGTTACTTCTTTGCCCGGACCTGACGGGCGACTCGATCGAGTACGGCATTGACCAGCTTTGGTTCATCACCATCGTCGTAAAAGGCCTGCGTGATATCGAGATATTCGGATACAACAACCGCGACCGGAACGTCCTTGCGTTCAATCAATTCGTAGACCCCTGCACGCAATATAGCGCGCAATGTGCTGTCGATGCGCGATAGGGGCCAGTCTTCCTGCAACGCATCGTGAATGATGGGATCGAGTTTCTTCTGGTCCTTGACCACACCCGCCAAAATGCCGCGGAACCACGCAGCATCCGCATCAAGATATTGCTCACCATCGATCATTTTGCCCAGACGATGGGTCTCGTATTCGGCAGCAATTTCCATCACGCCCGCGCCCGAGGCATCCATTTGGAAGAGTGCTTGAACAGCTGCAAGACGCGCTGCACCACGCTTATTGGCAGGTCTCGGGGAGCTCTTGGCCACAGGTTCAACAGCCATCAGGCATCACCCAGGAACTTGGATTTGAGACCGAACATTGTCAGCGTTGCCCGCGCTGCAAATCCGCCCTTGTCCAATTCCGTTTTCTTGGCGCGCGCCCATGCCTGCTGTTCATTTTCAACCGTGAGTACACCATTTCCAATGGGCATGCCTTCAGCGACACTCAAATCCATGATCGCCCGGCTGCTCTCATTGGCAACAATCTCGAAATGATAAGTTTCACCCCGGATGATAACGCCCAGCGCAACATATCCATCATATTCCTTTTGACCATCGATGGCATAGGCAATGGCTGCAGGCACTTCCAATGCACCTGGCACAGTCACAACATCATATGTTGCTCCAGCCTCATCAAGCGCTGCCTTGGCGCCTTCCAATAGTGCATCAGACAGCGAGTCATAAAAGCGCGCTTCAACAATGAGAATATGAGGATTTGAATCGGACATGATCGGGACCGTTAGCTCTGAAACAATGACAGGTGACTACGCCTGTTTTTCCACCTCTGCAAGGCGGGAAATGTAACGCTCGACATATCGGGCGATCTGATCAATCTCGATATTGATGCGATCACCCTCCTGCGCCGAGCCCCAGGTTGTCACTTCCTGGCTGTGCCGGATCAAAAGGACATCAAACACATCGCCCTGAACGCTGTTAACGGTTAGAGACGTGCCGTCAAGCGCAATCGAGCCCTTTGGAGCGATATATTTGGACAGCTTTGAGGGTGCTGCCAGAAAGAACCTGGTCGCGTCGCCTTCTGCTTGTTTGCGGACGATTTTTGCTGTTCCATCGACATGGCCCGAAACCATATGGCCGCCATACTCGTCGCCTGCCCGCATTGCGCGCTCCGTATTGATCTGCGTTCCCTCTGTCCAAGTGCCAGCTGTAGTCAAGCGCAGCGCCTCCTCCCACGCTTCCACTTCAAACCATTGGGGTGTTTGATCAGCGCCTGATTTCGCCGTCACCGTCAGACAAACGCCTGCGCATGCAATTGACGCCCCGATATCGATATCGGCCGGATCGTAGGTTGTCTGAACGCGGATACACTTACCGCTTGGCAGGTCTGTTACTTTCAAAATCGTCGCCACATCGGAAATGATACCTGTAAACATCAGTCGCGCCCGATCTCAACCATTGTGTCTGCACCGAACTGATATTTGCGCCCGATCGAAAAACCTTCCGGCAAATCATTCCTATTGAGAGGGCTTCTGACACCGTTATGGCCCACAATCACATCGCTTTCAAACAGCGCGATCTTATCGACCATGCCATCGGCCAGAAAGCCACCTGCCAGCTCGGCACCACCTTCTGCAAGAGCGTTTGTGATGCCGATTGCAGCGAGGTCTTCGAGTAGCTCTGGCAACGCAATCCGCCCCTCATACAAGTCACAAGAGATGATGGTCACCCCTTTGTCAGAGAGTGCTTTTGCATTGTCAGACTGCGGGTAGGCGGTGGCAACATAGAGCGGCGCCTGATCAATCGAGTGCACCAGTTTGCAATCAAGAGGCAGTCGTGCGCCCGTGTCCAGAACAACCCTGATCGGGGATCGTTCTTCAAGCCCAGGCAGGCGGCAAGTCAAAGACGGGTCATCGATCAATGCTGTCCCAATTCCTATCAGGATAGCGTCATGCGTCGCCCGCAACAGATGGCTTTGTGCCCTCGCAACTTCTCCAGTAATAGCTACCTGGCTTTCGTCCCTTCTACCGATCATTCCATCCTTGGAAACTGCAAGTTTTAGAGTCACTTGCGCGCGTTTGGTTACAGATCGATTCAAATATGCGCCCAATACTGACCGTGCCTCGTCAGCCATACAGCCCTTGGTCACATCAATGTCCGCAGCTTCCAAAATCGCATAACCTGCACCGGAAACCCGATCATCAGGATCAGTAAGTGCGCTGACCAGCCTTGCGATACCAGCGTCGACCAAAGCATCGGCACATGGCGGTGTGCGACCGTGGTGGGCACATGGTTCCAAGGTCACATAAGCCGTCGCGCCTTTCGCCTTCTCTCCGGCCTGAGCCAGCGCCCCTGCTTCCGCATGCGGCCTGCCACCCAAACCTGTGATGCCGTTGCCGACTATGATCGGGCCATGTCCGAAGTCATTGACCAATATCGTTGAGACCGAAGGATTGGTGCCTGTGCGCGACAAATGCCACCGTCCCAATCGGATGGCTGCAGCCATGTAGCGCATATCTTGGGCAGCTTGCATTTTTTTAACTGGCCGCTTTATCGTCGGCACCGTTTTTGGTCGAACTGTCGTCAGCTATATTGCCGCCCAGTTCGCCAAGTAGTTCCTGGAAGTCGCCCGGGTCGCGAAAATCCTTGTAGACCGATGCATAGCGCACATAGCCCACGTCATCCATGTTCTTCAGCACTTCCATCACCAACGCGCCAATATCATCCGAGGAGATATCCTGTTCGCCGCTGCTTTCCAGTTGACGGACAATGCCTGAAACAGCGCGTTCTACCCTTTCGGGATCGATGGGGCGCTTGCGAAGCGCGATCTCGAACGATCGCGCCAACTTGTCCCGATCAAAGGCGACTTTGCGCCCTGATTTCTTGACAACGAAAAGCTCGCGCAACTGCACACGCTCAAATGTTGTGTGTCTGCCACCGCAGTCGTTGCATACACGCCTGCGCCGAATGACTGTGTTGTCTTCGGCCGGTCTTGAATCTTTGACCTGTGTGTCTTCGGAATGGCAAAAGGGGCAACGCATGAAGTATCAACCCAGATAAGGATAGATCGGAAAGCGATCTGTCAGCTTGATCA
>JAHEJF010000429.1 GCA_024639025.1 Ahrensia sp.
TCGAATAGTGGGTTCAATGCCTGCTGCCAGTTCGGGCAATGTTGTTTTAACCGGTTATATCGATGTGCCCATGCCGCGTAGAAGCGTCGTCTGGTCTGCGCTGCCACGGCATATCGAACTGACCCGATCCGAAGCGGGCTGCCTGCATTTTGAAGTGACCGAAGATCCATTGATCGAAGGTCGCTTGAACGTGCATGAGATTTTCACAAACCGAAACGCCTTTGAAGCGCACCAGAAAAGGACCGCCGGTTCGCCATGGGCGGAGATTACTGCCGGTCTGACCAGGCATTACAATGTCGAAGATGTTGGCTGATAATTGCTCCAACCTGTAACGGCGAGCGGTGCAAAATTGGCGTTTGCGCCGCGGGACGAATCCGATAGTCGTTTGGCATGGAGTTTTCGCCGCAACAAGATCAAGCGCTGGTGGCCGTGTCCCAGTGGTTGAAGGATAATGACCGTCAGGTTTTTCGCCTGTTTGGCTATGCAGGGACCGGCAAAACCACTTTGGCTCGCCAATTTGCGGAAGGTGTTGATGGTATTGTGCAGTTCGCTGCTTTTACCGGCAAGGCTGCACAGGTGATGCGGGCAAAGGGTGCATCCAACGCCAAGACCATCCACTCTCTCATTTACCGTCCGCGCGGTGAGGAGGAGCGGGAGGATGCGGTAACCGGAAAGACCGGCATGGCGCCTACATTTACGCTCAACAGATCTGCCGACATAGCCAAGGCAAAACTTGTCATTGTTGACGAGTGCTCGATGGTTGATGAAGAACTGGGCCGTGACCTCCTCAGTTTTGGCACGCCGGTACTGGTGCTTGGCGATCCCGGACAATTGCCGCCGATTTCGGGCGGCGGTTTTTTTACCGAGGCTGAGCCTGATTTCATGCTGACTGAAATTCATCGCCAGGCAGCTGAAAACCCCATTATTCGACTTGCCATGAGTGTACGCAACGGATCCGAGATCATGTATGGCGATTACGGACCAACGGCGAAGGTGATTTCAAAGGCCGAGGTGGATACTGATGCAGTTCTGGCCGCCGATCAGGTGCTTGTTGGCATCAACAAGACGAGGCGACGTTATAATCAGCGACTTCGTGAGTTGAAGGGATTCTCGGCCCAGTACCCGCAAGCTGGCGATAAGCTCGTATGCCTGCGCAATGATCCAAGCAAAGGACTGCTTAACGGATCACTGTGGAAAGTCGTAACCTCGTCCAAGCAGACCTCAAAACCGGGGATCAACCTTCTCGTGTCACCCGATGATGGAGACAATGATAGGGGAGCGGCAAAAATCAAGTTGCTGAAGGCAGCATTTGATTCGCCTGACGATGACATCCCGTGGCAGCTTAAAAAGCGCTTTGATGACTTCGATTACGGTTATGCGCTGACGGTACACAAGGCACAGGGTTCGCAATGGGACGATGTTTTCCTGTTTGATGAAAGCTGGGCTTTTCGCGAAATGCGTCAGCGCTGGCTGTATACAGCGGTAACCCGAGCTGCTGAAAAAATCACGATTGTCAAATAGTTACGGTCTCGGGCGAGCAAGTTTCAGAGCCTTGATTGTTCCATCTGCCAAAACACGATGCCGAATGTGCTGATCGTGGCGTGGCAAGTCTGTCACAGTATCATAATAGTTGCGTTTGGGTTTTAATTTTATTTACATTTTTATATTGAATATATATCAAATCTATATCGATTCGACATGATTATTACATAAATTAAACTTACGTAAGATATTCTATGCTTAAAATCTGTTCGTCTCTCGTTGCGACGCTTTTTCTTTGTGGTCAAGCATTTGCCGATGGATCTGCACTCTCAGATCGGCGCTTTTCACCAGAGCCGCTGGATGCCATGCCAGCCAAGTTGCAATGGAAAGGCTTCTACGGGGGTGGCAGCTTCGGCTATGGTAATGGTGGTTTTGCCAGTGTTGTCGTCAGCAACACGACGACAGGGGCCAAGATATCCGAGCGCAGGTTTACCAAAAGTGACGGCCTGATGGCAGGCTTGTTTGTTGGCTACAACAGAACCAACGGCAATTTCATTTGGGGCGGAGAAGCCGATATGGAAATGTCGACCATTGGGGGCGCGCGCGCCATTGCAGGCGGTGGAACCACGTCATTTGAAGTGTTGCAACAGGCCAGCATTCGCGGCCGACTTGGTTACGAAATGGGGCCTGCACTGGTTTATGTTACCGCAGGACTGACGATTGCAGACATCGAGTATGCGGCTATTGCCGCCAATGGCAGCGGCAATTCCGACAACAATTTTGAATATGGCTACACGGTTGGGATGGGTATCGACTATTCCATAACTGAAACGTATTTTCTCCGTGCCGAGTACCGCTACAGCCAATATGCGGATGTATCTTTCGTCAATACTGCCAACACAACCCAGTTTGACTTTGATTCCAAGTTCCATACCGTCCGTTACGGTATTGGCGCCACATTCTGATTGCTTCCACTTCAGCTGAGGCCCTTGGCGCAAAAGGCTTGCAGGCTCTTATCCCATTGCACCTCCAGCGCCATGCTTGCAAAGCAGCTAACAGGATACGTGCAATAATCCGACCGGCAGTAAGCCGGACTTAATGTTTACGCGTTAACACTTACCAAGCTTGGGGTTTAGATATGCCAATTATGCGCAACACCTTTCAGCGTAAGTGCTCGATCACGGCGCTGATCCTATTGAGTTCCACAACACCCGGCCTTTCGGCTGGGTTGTTGGGGGACATCAAGAATTCGCAAGATCTGTTGATGATCCTTGGCGGGGTTTGTGCTGTCGTGATGACATTGGCCATCATCATTGCCTTCAAGCGAGGCGGTAAAAG
>JAHEJF010000430.1 GCA_024639025.1 Ahrensia sp.
AATTCAAGCCGGGCGGTACTGAAGGTTATCGCACGGCAGAAGTCACGCTTGGTGGGGTGAACACGGACGCACTGTCGCAAAGAACCCTGGAGGCAAAACAGGTTCCGGGCCTCTACTTTATCGGGGAAGTGGTTGATGTTACCGGGCATCTGGGTGGCCACAACTTTCAGTGGGCTTGGTCTTCAGGTTTCGCGGCAGGCCAGGTCGTTTGAGCATACGTCACGCGTACACCAAAAGGGCGGACCAAAATCAGCGCCTCCTGATTTCTCCCCTATGCGAAGCTGAAATCTCCTTGTACTATCGCAAAAAACACGATTGCAACCGCATCACGCGGCCCGAAACAATCGCCAATCGAGATCAGCCGGTGTGAGTATGAGCAAAGCAGTATCCGACATTCGAGAATTCCCGACAGCGAAACCAGCGCGCAATCCGGGCATTGCGCTGGATGCAGAATTCATCGACGGGCTCCGTGTCAACCGCAGCGCGGTTGAACGACGATGCGCGACACTCGGTGGCCGGCGCACGGTCAAGAAAGAATACCAAGCGGCATGGTTGTTGAAGGCGATCACCTGCATGGATCTAACCACGCTTTCAGGCGATGACACGCCCGCCCGAGTCCGACGCCTCTGTGCCAAAGCCCGACAACCCCTCTCTCCAACAATGGTAGAGCAACTTGGCATTGAAAGCCTTGGCATCACGACTGGCGCGGTATGCGTTTATCACGAAATGGTTGCAACTGCCGTTGATGCCCTTGAAGGATCCGGCATTCCGGTTGCTGCCGTGTCAACCGGCTTTCCCGCTGGCCTGTCGCCACACCGGCTCAAGGTGATGGAAATTGAAGAATCTGTTGCGTCCGGTGCAGAGGAAATCGATATCGTGATCTCGCGCCGTCATGTTCTAACAGGTGACTGGCAGGCTCTATACAATGAAATGCGCGACTACCGCGCTGCCTGTGGCGATGCGCATGTCAAAGCAATTCTGGCGACCGGCGAGTTGGGCACGCTGAGCAATGTAGCGCGGGCTTCCTGGGTTTGCATGATGGCGGGCGCCGATTTCATCAAGACATCGACGGGCAAAGAAGGCGTGAATGCAACACTGCCTTTCACGCTTGTCATGCTGCGTGCCATTCGGGACTATCATGAGCAAACAGGAATCCGCATCGGATACAAGCCGGCTGGCGGCATATCCAAGGCCAAGGATTGCCTGAGTTATCTCATCCTCCTCAAGGAGGAACTTGGCACTGAATGGCTCAATCCAGAGCTATTCCGCTTTGGCGCTTCTTCACTGCTGGGCGATATTGAGCGGCAGCTCGAACACTTCCTCACAGGTTCTTACTCGGCGGCCAACCGGCACGCGCTTGCATAATTGGGGGCAAGGAATGACAATTATGAACGCCTTTGAAAGCATGGAATACGGACCGGCCGCCGAGAGCGACAGTACCGCCCGGCAATGGCTGGCTCATCACGGCTCAAAATTCGGCCATTTCATCAATGGTGAATTCACCAAGCCTTCCAAGCTGTTTGAGACAAGGAACCCGGCGACCGGCGACGTGTTGGCAAAGGTTTCATCTGGTACAAAAAAGGATGTTGATGCGGCGGTTGAAGCCGCATTGGCTGCACAACCGGACTGGGAAAAATCTGGCGGTCTGGCTCGCGCCAGACATTTATATGCGCTTGCGCGCATGGTCCAGAAGAACAGCCGCCTGTTGGCAGTTCTTGAAACGCTGGACAATGGCAAACCCATCCGGGAAACCCGCGATATCGATATCCCTCTTGTGGCGCGCCACTTCTACCATCATGCCGGATGGGCACAGTTGCTCGAATCCGAGTTTCCCGATCAACAGGCCATTGGTGTGGCAGGCCAGATCATACCGTGGAATTTCCCGCTGCTGATGCTGGCCTGGAAAGTCGCGCCGGCGATCGCTGCGGGCAATACTGTGGTTCTAAAACCGGCCGAATACACCCCGCTTTCAGCGCTTTGCTTTGCGCAATTGTGCCAAGATGCCGGATTGCCAAAAGGGGTCGTCAACATTGTCACAGGTGCAGGCGAAACCGGCGCATTGATTTCAGGCCACGACAAGATCAAGAAAGTTGCCTTTACCGGCTCCTCCGAAGTGGGCCGCAAGATCCGGGTTCAAACCGCCGGGCAGGAAAAGAAACTGACACTGGAGCTGGGTGGCAAGTCGCCCTTCATCATCTTTGATGATGCCGATATCGACAGTGCGGTGGAAGGCTTGGTGGATGCGATTTGGTTCAACCAGGGCCAGGTGTGTTGCGCCGGCTCACGGTTGCTGGTCCAGGAAGGCATTGCCGAAAAGACCTTGGCAAAAATCAGGACCCGAATGGATAAATTACGTATCGGTGATCCGATGGACAAATCCGTCGATATGGGCGCCATAATCGACCCGGTCCAACGCGACAAGATCGCCATGCTGGTCGATGCGGGCGTAAAGGAAGGCGCGCAGCTCCATCAGTCCAACACGCCGCTTCCTGCGCAGGGCTGCTTTTATCCACCGACGCTGCTGTCTTCCACCGAACCTGCCATGCAGGTTGTGCAGGAAGAAATATTTGGCCCTGTTCTGGTCGCCATGACGTTCCGCACCCCAGAAGAAGCGGCGCAACTGGCCAACAATACGCGCTATGGATTGGCCGCAAGCATCTGGACAGAAAACGTGAATCTCGCACTGGACATCGCGCCGAAGGTGAAAGCGGGCGTGGTGTGGGTGAATTGCACAAATCTGTTTGATGCGGCAGCCGGTTTCGGCGGCTATCGGGAAAGCGGGTTTGGCCGCGAAGGGGGCCG
>JAHEJF010000431.1 GCA_024639025.1 Ahrensia sp.
GATTTGGTGTGGCAGTAAGTGCCAACGCCGCCTCGACCGGGCATGGAGCGCAGATATTTCGCCAATGCCCATTTGTCCACGCCAGCGACCTGGATATCAGCGGCTGAACAATAGATGTGCAGCGAATTCTTTGCGCCGCGAGCCGAAGCGTTCCGTTTTGGGCTTCGATAGCCAGATGTCACTGTGACGGGTTTGCCATAGCGGCGTTCAACTTTCTTAAGCACGCGAACCAGTGCCGGCTTCAGGCATTTCACATCGACGCCGGAGTGCTGGGTTCTGATGCCGTTTGGCGTCAGCCTGGCCAGGCCGGCGGCTGAAGCAACCTGGATCGGCTTGACGATTGCATCGGCAGCTTTCACACCCAGTGCCCTGTCACGGTCAACCCCAGGAAGGGCTGTTGCACCGGCAGCCGATGCCGTTGCAATGACCTTGGGCGGTGTTGCGCGGGCCACTGCCTTGCGTGGGGCCGCCTTGTTGGTGTTCTTGCCAAACAGCGAATTGAGGAATCCACCACCACGTTCTTCCGGCTTTGCTTGTGCGGTCAATTGCGGTGCCGGCGCAACAGGCGCCTTGGGCGCAGCAGCGACGACGGTGTCACCAGGGACAGGCGCTTCTTCAGCAACAGCGATTCGCTCGTTGACATCGGCTTTTGGTGTCTGGGCAACGGCCGGTGTTTCCGGTGCCGTAGCGAGAGCAGTTGGCGCCGGTATCGTTGCAGCAGCAACAACAGGCTGCTCGGGTACCTCAGGTGCCGAGGCCACTGCCTCGACTGGTGCGGGCACAGATGCCGGTTCGGTTCCTGGTCTGAATGTCGGGATTGGGAAAGGCAAAGTGTTGGCCAGGGCCAGGGTTTCGGTCTGGATCGCTTGCGGCGCTGCAGTCACGGATGCCTGCGGTGTTTCCAAAACAGAACTGACGCAGCCACTAAGCAACATCATGCTGGCCAACGTCACAGCGGTTTTGGCTTTGCGCCCCAATAGCAAACCGTCGAATTCCAAATTGATTTCCCCGAATCCCTGCTCATTTCTATAACAATTGCATGCGCTTAGTAAACAAAGAGTGCAATTTAATAGAACGACGCACGGTGTTTTGTTGGACGGCTCGTATAGTTGAAATAAGGCCAAATCGTGGAATCGTCACAATTTGGCCATTGATCACCAACTTCCGGTATTTTCCATCGATGCCCAAGGCTCTTGCGCTGGAAGGCTTTCACCCTTTTGCAGGATCTCAATTGAGATGCCGTCAGGAGAGCGCACAAACGCCATATGGCCATCGCGCGGTGGTCGATTGATAACCACGCCTGCATCCATCAGTTTTTGGCACGTGGCGTAGATATCGTCGACCAGATAGGCGAGGTGACCAAAGTTGCGGCCGCCCTGATAATCTTCGGTGTCCCAATTGTATGTCAGCTCGAGCGCAGGGGCCTTGTTGGCGAGAAATGCTTCCTTGTCCTCCGGCGCAACCAGGAAGACCAGGGTGAAACGACCCTTGTCACTGTCGTGCCGGCGGACCTCCTCAAGGCCAAACTTGTTGCAATAGAAGTCTAATGACGCATCGAGATCTTTGACTCGAACCATTGTATGCAGATAGCGCATAACATCTCCCGATTTGTGTGGATGCGGCTAAATTAAGTGATTACAAAGCTTTAGCACGGCTGCTACGATTCATTCCAGTGGATTAATTGCAGCGCAGCAAAAAAACTTTGCAAATTTAAGTAAATTTTTACATTTCGCTCTTGCCGTCATCGGGCATCAAAATGCTATCCTACAAACGAATCGGGTCGCGCGGTTTTGTGTCTTGTTCGCGATTGGCAAGGGGAACTTGTTTGTAATGAACGATAAGTTGCATCGTCAGGATAAGGCTGATGCCAGCGAGGTGGAGGGCGAGAACACTTCGGTTGTCGAGGTATCAGGAGCTATCAAATGGTTCGATATCGGCAAAGGCTATGGCTTCATTACGCCTGATGTACCGGAATATGGTGATGTGATGCTGCACGTGACTTGTTTGCGGCGAGAAGGGTACCAGACTGCGCTGGAAGGCGCCCGTATAGTCTGCCAGGCCAAACAGGGCGAGCGTGGATTGCAGGCTTTCCACGTTGTCTCCATGGATACATCCACGGCCGTTCACCCGGCATCCAATGAAATCAAGACACATGAGCACGTCACGCCGACCAGCGGTCTTGAACGCGTGATTGTCAAATGGTTCAACCGGACAAAAGGCTTCGGATTTCTTTCGCGCGGTGAGGGCACAGAGGACATTTTTGTCCATATGGAAACCTTGCGGCGGTTCGGTCTCACCGAGTTGCGGCCCGGCCAGGTGGTGATTGCGCGTTTTGGTCACGGTGACAAAGGCCTTATGGCTGCCGAAATTTACCCTGATATTGGTATTCAAACGCCCGCGTCTCATTGACATCACTGTGTCACGGCCGCGTTAGACAATACAGGTGAGACCAAAATGCGGCTGATTACCTACATATGCACTTCCATTGCATTGTTTTTTGCAACAGCTGTTGCGGTCGCACAGGAGCCGATGCGCCTGCCTGTCGACGCCGACAAGCTCTCGATTGTCTCAAACGGCAAGATTTTGGCGACGTTTGACATCGAGATCGCCGCCAGACACGAACAACAGGCGGCCGGCCTGATGCACCGTGTCGATCTGCCCAAGGATAGGGGCATGCTGTTTGTCTTTGAAGATGAGCAGGAGCGCTTCTTTTGGATGCAGAACACGCCCACACCGCTCGACATCATCTATGCCGATACATATGGCGAGATTGTCCATGTGGCCGCCAATACGACA
>JAHEJF010000432.1 GCA_024639025.1 Ahrensia sp.
TTGGAGAAGCCCCATTCATTGTCATACCATGTCAAGATCGAGCACATGGTGCCATCCATGACCTTGGTCTGATCGCAATGGAAAATGGATGAATGCGGATCGTGATTGAAGTCCGATGAAACCAGTTTTTCGTCGGTGAAGCCGAGAATGCCCTTGAGTGCACCACCGGCCGCCTTGCGGATCGTTTCGTTGATTTCCTCGACCGTTGTCTCGCGCTTTGCAATGAATTTTAGGTCGACGACCGAAACGTTGGGCGTAGGAACCCGGATTGCAAATCCGTCCAGCTTGCCATTGAGCTCAGGCAATACAAGGCCGACGGCCTTGGCTGCACCGGTTGATGTCGGGATCATGGACAGCGCCGCAGCGCGAGCGCGGTACAGATCCTTATGCATTGTATCCAATGTCGGCTGGTCGCCAGTATAGGAATGAATTGTCGTCATCATGCCCTTTTCGATGCCGATCTCATTGTTGAGAACATAGGCAACCGGGGACAGGCAGTTGGTGGTGCAGGACGCGTTGGATACGACCACATCTTCGCTCGTCAACGCATCATGGTTCACACCGTAGACGATGGTTTTGTCGGCATTGGCGCCCGGTGCAGAGACCAACACCCGTTTTGCACCGGCTTCAAGATGCAGTGAAGCCTTGTCCTTGGCTGTGAAGATGCCGGTACATTCCAATACGACGTCGATATCCATGTCGCCCCAGGGCAGGTTTGTCGGATCGCGCTCGGCGAGCACTTTGAAGCTCTCGCGGCCAACATGAATCCGGTCTCCGGACACCGTCACTTCACCGGGGAAACGGCCATGGACAGAATCGTAGCGCATCAGATGCGCATTTGTTTCAACAGGGCCAAGGTCGTTAATGGCGACAATATCGATATCGTCACGGCCAGATTCGAAAATCGCACGGGCAACATTGCGGCCGATGCGACCAAAGCCATTGATTGCTATCCTAAGTTTCGTCATGGGAGTCTCCGGTCAAAATAGGGCAGATTATTCTTCTTCGTTTTTAGCATGGAGTTTGGCTTCCGCAGCAGAAACAATAGCCTCAGAAGTAATGCCAAAATGGTTGTAAAGATCGCTTATGGGTGCAGAAGCGCCATATGAATCCATTCCGATGAAAATTCCATCGGTTCCAATGTAGCGATCCCAGCCCATGCGAACGGCGGCTTCGACGCCGATATTGACCGACGTGTTGCCGATCAGGGCTGTTTTGTATTCATCGTTTTGCTGTTCAAAAAGTTCCATAGAAGGCACTGAAACCACTCTGGTCGGATGACCATTGTTTTCCAGCGCCCGCGCAGCTTCCAGCGCAATGTGGACTTCTGAGCCTGATGCAAAAATTGTGACTTGGGCATCGTCGGATGCCGTGGCGATCTCATAAGCGCCGTAGGCACACATGTTCTCTTCGTCATAGTCCTTGCGCACCGCGGGCAGTCCCTGACGGGTCAAGGCAAGCGTCGAGGGCGCTTTCTGGTTTTCAAGCGCCAGTTGCCAACACTCCATCGTCTCGGTCACATCGGCAGGACGGAACAGCCGGTGGTTTGGAATTGCACGCAGAGCGGCCAGGTGCTCAACCGGTTGGTGGGTTGGTCCGTCCTCGCCAAGGCCAATGGAGTCGTGTGTCATCACGAAAATGACGCGGATGCCCATCAGCGATGCAAGGCGCATGGAAGGACGGCAGTAATCAGAAAACACCAGAAATGCGCCGCCATAAGGAATAACACCGCCATGAAGTGCCATGCCGTTCATCGCCGCAGCCATTCCATGTTCGCGAATGCCGTAATAGATGTATCGGCCAGAAAAATCATCCGGTGTGATCGGCGCTGTTTGCGCTGTCTTGGTGTTGTTGGAGCCGGTCAGATCGGCAGAACCGCCGATTGTTTCGGGCAGTGCCTGGTTGATAATGTTGAGCGCCATCTCCGAAGCCTTGCGGGTGGCAACTTTCGGCAAATCCTCGATCAGTTGTTTTTTGTAGTCATCAACAGCCGACGCGAAGCCTGTGGGCAGGGCGCCGCTCATTCGACGCTCAAATTCGCTCTTTATCGCATTGTCGGCCGTGTCCAGCCTCTTTTGCCAGTTCACGCGCTCCTTTGCGGCGTTCAATCCAACCAGTCGCCAATCATCGAGGATATCGGACGGCACTTCAAATGGCTCGGCGGCCCAGCCCAGCGCTTCACGCGTGCCGGTGATCTCTTCAGCTCCAAGCGGTGAGCCGTGTGCGCCTGAAGTGCCCGCCTTGGTGGGTGCACCAAATCCGATAGTCGTCGAACAGGCAATCATGGTTGGTTTGTCAGAGGTTTTGGCTCTTTCAATAGCTGCCGCGATAGCGTCAGGATCATGACCATCGACGGCATCTGTCTCCCAGCCCGAAGCTTCGAAACGTGCGCGCTGATCGGTGGAATCAGACAGGCTTATGGAGCCGTCGATGGTGATCTTGTTGTCGTCCCAAAGCACGATCAATTTGCTCAGTTTCAAGTGTCCAGCCAGCGCGATGGCCTCCTGGCTGATGCCTTCCATCAGGCAGCCATCGCCAACCAGCGCATAGGTGTGATGGTCTACAAGATCGGCGCCGAACTCATCGTTGAGCTTGCGTTCGGCAATCGCCATGCCGACTGCGTTGGCAACGCCCTGGCCAAGTGGGCCGGTTGTGGTTTCAATGCCAGCGGCATGGCCATATTCGGGGTGGCCCGCTGTCTTAGAACCCAGTTGGCGAAAGTTTTTTATCTCGTCGATTGTGATGTCTTCATACCCGGTAAGGTAGAGCAGAGAGTACAACAGCATCGAGCCATG
>JAHEJF010000033.1 GCA_024639025.1 Ahrensia sp.
GAGACGCACCGCCGGAGGTCAGAATGAGATCGAAGTCCTTGGAAGCAGCATCGAGCTTTTCGGTCAGTATCCGCTCCGTGTCAGGCAAAATGCCGAGATCGACGAGTTCCAACATGGTGTGTGCCAGCAAGGCCTTGAGCATGGGCCGGTTGGCGTCATAGATCTGGCCTGGCTCTATAGGCGAACCCGGTTCGATGATTTCATCACCGGTCGACAAGAGAGCAACACGCAATTTCTGCCTGACACTGATCTGGGCAATGCCGATTGAGGCCAGCGCGGCAATTCGAGCCGGCGTGAGATAATCACCGGGCTCAATCATCACATCACCAGACTTGAGGTCTTCGCCTGCCAGTCGGCAATTGGCCCCTTTTTTCAACCCGCTTGGTATTGATACAATGCCGTTTTCGCCGACCACGCAATCTTCCTGCATGGCGACAGTTTCGGCGTTGGTGGGCATTGAAGCGCCGGTGAAAATACGCGCGCATTCGCCCGCTTTGAGCGCAACGTCATGGAGCTGCCCAGCGGCTATGAGCGCGCCAGTTTCCAATTTACCCTTGGTCTCAACATAATCAGCGTGGGAAAATGCATAGCCGTCGACCGCGGCATTGTCGGTCAACGGTACATTGCGCGGCGCGGTGATCGTTTCGCTGCAAATCCGCGCAGCAGCCTTCTCCAAAGTCACCGTTTCATCTTCAACAATCAGCGAAACTTTTTGGGCAATTGTTTCGAGGACTTCGGCATGTTTCAACCTGTCCTTGTCATGCAAAAAGCAATCATCCAATAATTTGCGCGGATTGTTCATCAAACTCCCCGGAGCGAGAATGTTTCGACAATAAACCGGGTAATCGCATCAATGTCATTGCGATCAAACCGTGGGAGGCCGGTCGTATCGATGTTCAGATCCGGCTCAGCTGCAATTGCGACAACGTTTTTGATATTTGACAACAATTCCAATTGTTCCTGATTGCCGACCAAGAGAAGTTTCGGGTGATCTTCAGACTTGTACCCTTCAACGAGTACCAAATCACTAGCTGCCATTTGAGCGGCTAGTTCATTCAAGGTCGGCTCCTCTTCGTTCTCGCCAATTTCGTGCATGATGGCCCAGCGACGTGCACTGGCGATAACAACCTCATAGGCGCCCGCGCTTCTGTGCTGGTCGGTGTCTGTGCCGGGTTGGTCAAGATCGAACTCATGGTGGGCGTGCTTGACTGAAGAGATTCGTAATCCCTGGTCAGACAATGCAGCAATCAGTTTAGCTGTCAGGGTCGTTTTGCCCGAGTTCTTGAACCCGGAAATACCAAACAAAGGGGGGCTCATACGGCCTCCGCTTCCAAGATGCTTTCGGCGAGCGAGAGGTCTTCAGGTGTGTTGATGTTAAAGAACGGATCAATCTGACCGGTTTGGTCGAAATCGACAAAGTCGTGAGTGTGCGTGCGAACCCAAGCCATCACCTTGTTAGATTCTCCTTTACTCAGCCATTGGTGCAAGTCATCGGTCAGTCGTGTGGGCCAGAAACCAAATACGGGTTGTGGGAAGCCTTGCGAGCGAGCAATGACAATGCGATCGCCAGATTCTGATGAGGCGGCAAGCCGCGCAACAAGATCAGTAGGAAAAAAGGGCGTATCTCCGGCCACACTGGCTAAGTAAGGATAGTCATGCTTCCTCGCCCACAGCATGGATTGCAACAAGCCGGCCAGCGGTCCGGCACCCAAGTCCTGGACATCTTGAACCACTTGATATGGCTGGTGGCCAATGCGGTTGCCGATCGCTGCGAATTGCTGCTGATCCCTGTTGGCATTGATGATCAGTTGATTGACCTGCGGTGCAAATCTACCCGCAATATGTTCCGTCAATGATTTGTCCCCCAGCAGCTTAAGCGCCTTGTTTTGCTTATTCATGCGCGTTGCCTGTCCACCAGCAATGATGGTGCCCATGATCTGATCTGTACTAATCATCGCGGCTGCCTTTGCGTGCAAATCTTGGATCTTCTTCCGTTTCGATTTCTTGTTCGAGATCACGAATAATGCGATTGTGTCCCGACAGTGCGGTAAACCGCTTTCCTCTTGCCCGTCCGATCAAGGTCAATCCAGCCTGGCGTGCCAGTTCGACACCCCATGCTGTAAATCCAGAACGTGAAACGAGAATTGGAATATTCATCATCACGGTCTTGATCACCATCTCCGAAGTCAAACGACCCGTCGTGTAAAAGGTCTTGTCCTCTCCGCTCACTCCGTTCAAATGCATCCAACCGGCAATCTTGTCGACAGCATTGTGGCGGCCGACATCTTCCATATAGACCAGTGCCTGATCACCACGACACAGTACACAACCGTGAATGGCGCCCGCGGACAGGTAAAGGCTTGGTGTGGTATTGATGGTCTTTGTCAGCCGGTACAGATCGGATGCCCTTATTCTGACGTCCAGATTGAGCTTTATGTCGTCGAAGCCATCCATCATATCGCCAAATACAGTTCCCTGGGCGCAGCCGGATGTCCGCGTTTTCTTTTTCAATACCGTTTCGTAGTTGGTCTGGCGTTCGGTGCGCACGATCACGACCTCGAGGTCATCATCATAGTCGATTGCGGTGATTATATCGTCAGGTTTGAGCATACGCTGGTTCAGCAAGTAACCGACCGCGAGCAGATCGGGGTAGTCACCGATCGTCATCATTGTGACAATTTCCTGCTTGTTTAAGAACAAAGTCAGCGGTTTTTCTGTGACGACATTGACGCTTGTCGCCACGCCGTTTTCATCGAAGCCGGAAACAGGCTTGGACAGATCTTCCGCACTGGGATCAGGTGCAATAATGTAATCTGGGTTTGAACGTGTCTTCATACTGGTTGTATGCCTGATAATGGCATGATGACTCAATGATAAAGTATCGTTCAAGTTCTCCTTGCTGCGGCCAGCGTTACAAAAAAAGCGGATATTGCAAAACCTGACAGCAATAGGCACAGAGCTACTGGTGATCCCGATTCACCCACCGCCATGGCGCCGAACACAGAGGCTATCGCGCCACCCCCAATCTGCAGCGCGCCAAGCAACCCAGACGCCGCGCCAGCCGCTTCGGGCTTCAAGGAGATCGTGGCTGCCGTGACGCCGGGGAGAGTGAGTCCGTTGCCCACGCCAACGAGCGAAAGTGGCACGAACATCATCCAGGGCGCTGAGTGCGGGGAAACAGTAAACAACAGGAGTGAGCTTGTAGGGCCAAGCAGCGTGACCAAGGCACCGGCGGTCATCATGGTCCTGATGCCCAATTGCTCGGAAAACCTTCCCGAGATGCCGTTGCCAAAGGCATAACCCACGGCACACAATGAGAAATATAGACCATACTGAAGCGGTGTTTGCTCAAAGAACACGCTTGATACCGCTGGGCCTCCACCCAAAAAGCCAAAAAAGACTGCAGAAGCCAGTGCCGCAGAAGCTGTGTAGAGCCAGAAGAGCGGCATGCGCAGCACATCGCGGTAGGCTCTCAATTGAGAGGCTGCACTCTGTCCGACAAAGGAGTTGGTTTCCGGCAGCGAAGTCCACGTCGCTGTAACAGCAACGAAGCCGAATGCTGCTAACATGGCAAATGACCAACGCCATCCTGCAATTCCGTCGATATAGCCACCAATAGCCGGCCCGATCATCGGTGCAACGGCCATGCCCATCACAACATAGCCAATCATGCTCGCAGACTTTTCGCGCGGGTAGACATCGCGAACAATTGCCCTGGACAGCACCATGCCTGCCGAACTGGCGGTTTGAATGACGCGACCAGCCAGGAATACAGCTGCGTTGTTTGAAAAGATGCACATTGCAGAGCCGACAAGGAATATGAGGAACGCGCCGAGGAGTATGGGCTTGCGACCAAACTTGTCTGATATCGGGCCCGCGATCAGAGAAACCACTGCGGTCATCATCAGGTACAATGACAAACCCAATTGGATCGTCGCATAGGAGGCGTCCAAGTCTTTGGAGATGGACGGCATGGACGGAACAAACAGGTTAATTGCCAGCGGACTGAGTGCGGCAAGTATGACCAATATCCAAAGCGCCGGTTTGGCTTTGGACGTGGCCGGAGAGATTTCTGTCATCAAACGTGCCTTGTTCAAAGCACCTACATAGTTGGATTGGGCCTGATCGCAACAACTTTAATCGCGGCCTGCGCAGAATCACCGCATTGGTCTTAAACAGATTGAAGTGGGCGCTGGTGCGCAACTTCGTGCTCGGCTTCGATGTCACCGCATATTTCAATACCCGCCAATCATTGAGAGTGGCGGGTACCGGGGCATCCAAGGGAATTTGCGAAAACGAAATGGGTTCGCTTTTAAAACTCTAATCTGTGGTCATTCCTGGTACGGCTGCCGAAAATGGCACGGAATGCATCACGAATTGCGGCAGAGCGTTCGTTCTTGGCACGGTTGCGGATGTCTTCATATGGCATGGCGTTAAAGTCGCTGAATTTCAAATACTTGTCTTGCATCTTCATGTTCCTTTGCAATTTCGCCATCAGGTTTCTTTATTGGCGTTTTCTGATTGTGAACATAGTGCTTGCAATTTGTGCTGACAAACGCGAAATATGCGAAGTTCAGTTAAGGAAAATTGATCCGATGAATGTTCGACTACCGCCCCTGAATGCGCTTAGGGCCTTTGCTTTTGCGGCCCGGCACATGAGTTTTCAAAAAGCTGCAGAGGAATTGAGTGTAACTCCCTCGGCACTCTCGTTTCAGATCAGGCAGCTTGAGGAATATCTGCAGATCAAGCTGTTTGAACGATTGAACCGCAAGGTCGTGCTGACCGAAGCGGGGGCGCGCTTTGCACCTTACGTTCAGGATGGATTTGAGCGGCTGCAGCTGGCGATGCAGCAATTGGCACCTCAGCGTCAGAACAATGTTTTGACCGTTTCGACCGGACCGGCCTTTGCGGCCAAATGGCTGTCACCCAGGATCCACCGTTTCCTTGAAAAGCATCCGGAAATAGAGTTTCGCATTTCTGCCAATCTGAAATTGTCTGATTTTGAGCGCGACGGCGTTGATGCCGCCATTCGTTTCGGCGGTGGCAAATATGCCGGCTTGCACGTGGAGGCGTTAGCCGATGAAGCGACCACGCCCTTGGTGAGTCCTGCATTGCTCGACAGATATGGTGGGAAATTGAGCTTGGATGATCTTGCTGGGCTCACGCTGCTACATGATGATTCGGCGGCGTTCTTGCCAAAGGCCGTCACCTGGAAGACTTGGCTGCAAAAGGCTGGCGCCACGCAGATAGATCCAAATCGGGGAGCGCGCTTCAATCACGCGGATCATGCGTTGGAAGCGGCCATCGACGGGGCAGGCATTGTCTTGGGTCGCCTGACGCTTGCTGCGCGCGACGTGCGAGCGGGGCGGCTTGTTCGACCATTCGATCTTACGCTGAAAACCCAAGCCGGGTTTTTCTTTTGCTGCCCGCCTCAGTTGCTGGAGACAGAAAAAGTCCAGGCGTTCCGGAATTTTGTATTCGAGGAAATCAAGGCTGACCGCGCTTTGATCACGTAGCCCCGCCGTTTTTGCCAGACATTGAACGCCGGGCGACCACGCGCTCTCGGTAGATGGCATATATCCCGGTCGAGATGAGAATAAGTGAGCCGACAAGCATGTATGTGTCAGGTCGCTCACCAAACACCCAATATCCAATCATGAGTGCAAAGATCAATCGTGAGTATCGAAACGGAGCAATGGCGGAGGACTCGCCGATGGGGGCTGCTGTTGTGATGGCGAAATAAGCGACGATTCCGATCAGCGACGCGGTCAACAGCAACCCCAATGTGGCATAGGACATCGCATTCCAGTCTTGCGGTCCGTAAAGCATTGCAAGCCCCAGCAAGGCCACGGCAAAGAATGCCTGGGCAGAAATCCAGGTGGTTGGAACATGCCGGGGCACTTTTCGAGTCAAGATATCGCGACCGCCGAGACCAAGAACGCCCATCAAGGCAAACAGGCTGTTTGAGTCAAAGCCATCAGAGCCGGGTTGGATAATCAGCAAGACACCCGCAAAGCCGACGCAAACAGCTGTCCAGCGACGCCAGCCAACAGCTTCTTTGAGTAACAAGGCAGCACCCATTGTGACGACCAAGGGTACCGCCTGCAAAATGGCGGATGCATTGGAGAGCGGTATCAAAGCCAACGCCATCACAAAGCCGAATGTTCCAAACACTTCGCTTGCGGTGCGGGCCAGCAGCAATTTGTCGGTTATGATTGCGCGGGTCAGGCGTTCGCCACGCCACCGCGCCATCCAAACAAAGAACAAGCCCCCAGTGAAGCCAAGAATAAACAGGATCTGGGCAACGCTGGCTTGTCTTGCAGCGATCTTGATCAGCATGTCTTCAAATGCGAAGCCGAGCATCGACAAAACCATGAGCCCAATCGCATGCAGGTTCTGCTGCGGTGTCGATTGAAACTGTTCGTGCCTTGTTTTGTTGGCGGTTGGGGAAAGGGTGCCGGTTATGCCGCTTGGTGCACCCTTCTTAGCCACCCGTTACACTCATATGGCGTGCAACGGCTGGCTTTTTTGTTGCACGGTCAATGACAAAATCATGTCCTTTTGGCTTTCGCCCGATTGCTTCATCAATTGCCTGGCTCACCAGCTCATTGCTTTCTGACGCACGCAGCGGGTTCCTGAGATCAGCGGCATCGTCTTTGCCAAGACACATATAAAGCGTGCCGGTACAGGTGAGCCGCACACGATTACAGCTCTCGCAAAAATTATGGGTCATTGGCGTAATCAAGCCTAGCCTGCCGCCAGTTTCAGCGACTTCGACATAGCGCGCCGGACCACCCGTCTTGTAATCAATGTCCTTTAAAGTGAATTGCTTTTCGAGATCAGCCCTCAACTGGCTCAGCGGCAAATACTGATCCGTCCGATCTTCTTCAATTTCACCCAAAGGCATGGTTTCAATCAGGGTGAGGTCCATGCCATCGCCGTGTGCCCAACGCATGATATCGACAATCTCGGTGTCGTTTACGCCCTTCAGCGCAACCGCATTGATCTTGACGTGGATCCCTGCTTGACGGGCTGCTTCAATGCCGGCCAGTACCTTGTCCAGCGAGCCCCAGCGCGTGATTTCCTTGAACTTTTCTGCATTGAGCGTGTCCAGGGAGACGTTAACCCGCCTGACCCCTAAATCGGCCAACTGACCGCTATATTTCGATAGTTGCGATCCGTTGGTTGTCAGGGTCAGTTCTTCAAGTTGCCCCGTTTTCAAATGACGGGATAGCTGCTCGATCAAATGCATGATATTTTTACGAACAAGTGGTTCACCGCCGGTCAATCGCAGTCGTTTGACGCCTTTTTCAATGAAAGTTGTGCACAGCCGGTCGAGTTCTTCGAGTGTCAGAAGTTCTTTCTTGGGTAGAAACGTCATGTGCTCAGACATGCAGTAAACACATCTGAAATCGCATCGGTCTGTAACCGAAACGCGCAGATAATCGACCATTCGTCCGAATGGATCGATCATTTGGCCGGATTTTGTTGTTGTCGTCATCTCAGCTATATCCTAACGCAATATCCGGACATTTGGCCGAATTAACAGATAGGTCAATGGCGCCATGGTGAAATTCTGATCTGGCTGAGAGAAAAATGGAAACTGCAATGAGTGAACAATGGCCCACGGAGTTGCGGGTATCGTCCGATAAGCGTTGTCTTACCGTCAGTTTCGAGAATGGCGATCATTTTGAGCTACCAGCGGAAATGCTTCGCGTGCTGTCTCCGTCGGCTGAGGTACAAGGTCATTCACCAGAGCAAAGGAAACTCATTTCTGGCAAGAGAAATGTCGAAATCATGAAGGTTGAACCCGTCGGCAACTATGCGATCCGCATTGTCTTTGATGATATGCATGATACTGGCATATTTTCCTGGACCTATTTGGCGGAATTGGGCGCAGAGCAACAGGAAAAATGGGCAAACTATCTATCTGAATTGGAAGCGGCTGGAGCAAGCCGATGAGTTTCAAAGCAATTACGGACATTGGTGCTCTGGAAGCCCATATGGCAGCCCCGGACGGGCATCGATGGCCAAGGTCGCAGACAGACTGACCGATGAATATGGTGCACTGATTTCCGCTTCGCCATTTTTTGCCTTGGCCAGCGCGGGACCTGAGGGGCTGGATTGCTCACCGCGGGTGAAAGGGGCGGGGCTTTGGAACCCGGCAAAACATGTCGAGGCCGATCAAATACCGACCCCGGGAGATGTGCTGAGAGCGCAAACCGGCGGCGACATCGATAGCAGGGCATATGACGAACAAAGGCTTGAACGAGCCAACGCCACCATGTGGTAAGGCGTGGAAAACAAGTGACAAAAATCGGTTTGATGCTTGTCATTGCACCATGCAGGTAAAACCTGGCACTAGACTCTGTTAGTCTTTGACGGAATCGCGGTACCCGGATTTATCCCATATTCTCAATGCCCTAATCCGCGCCAGCGTTTCTGTCTTCAACTGAAACACTCTAGCCCATGCCAAATTCCTTGAAGAAGTCATTTCCCTTGTCATCAATGACAATGAATGCCGGGAAGTTTTCGACCTCGATGCGCCAAATCGCCTCCATGCCAAGCTCCGGATATTCCACGACTTCGACCTTTTTGATGCAATCCTGCGCCAACCGCGCGGCGGGTCCGCCGATCGAGCCCAGATAGAAGCCGCCATGGGTCTTGCAGGCTTCACGAACCTGCCTGGATCGATTGCCTTTTGCGAGCATCACCATTGAACCGCCGAAGCTCTGGAACTGATCAACGTAGGAATCCATGCGACCAGCTGTGGTTGGTCCGAAGGAGCCCGAAGCCATGCCATGAGGGGTCTTGGCAGGGCCCGCATAATAGATTGGGTGGTCCTTGAAATAGTCCGGCATCTGCTCTCCGGCTTCCAATCGCGCGCGGATCTTCGAATGGGCGAGGTCACGTGCGACAATGATCGAGCCGTTCAAAGAAAGGCGAGTCTTTACAGGGTGTTTTGTCAATTCCTTCAAGATTTGAGTCATCGGTTGATTGAGATCGACCTTCACAACGTTGTCGTCCAGGTGGGAATCGTCGATTTCAGGCATATATTGCGCAGGATTGGTCTCCAATTGCTCGATGAACACGCCATCCTTGTTGATTTTGCCGAGTGCCTGGCGGTCTGCGGAACACGATACGCCCAGGCCAATCGGCAGGGATGCCCCGTGGCGGGGTAAGCGAATGACACGCACATCGTGGCAGAAGTATTTTCCGCCAAACTGCGCACCGATGCCCATGCTTTGGGTTAATTTGTGAATTTCCTTTTCCATTTCCAGATCGCGAAAAGCGTGCGCCTGTTCCGAACCCTCGGTGGGAAGGCCATCAAGATATTTGGTTGACGCCATCTTGACGGTCTTCAGGGTCATTTCAGCCGATGTTCCACCGATCACCACCGCCAAATGGTAGGGTGGGCAGGCTGCAGTGCCCAGTGTCAATATCTTCTCTTTGAGAAACTCAATCATACGGTCATGAGTGAGTAGGGATGGCGTGCCCTGATAAAGAAATGTTTTGTTGGCCGAACCACCGCCTTTTGCGACGAATAGAAACTCATATTCATCTTCGCCCTCTTCATAGATATCGACTTGGGCGGGCAGATTGTTCTTGGTGTTTTGTTCTTCGAACATGGAGAGAGGCGCTAGTTGCGAGTAACGCAGGTTCTTTTTGGTGTAGGCGTCCAGCACACCAGCGCCCAAGGCTTCTTCATCGCTTCCTTCTGTCCAGACCTTGCGGCCTTTCTTGGCCATGATGATCGCAGTGCCTGTATCCTGGCACATGGGCAGAACACCGCCGGCTGCGATATTAGCGTTCTTCAAGAGATCATAAGCAACGAAGCGGTCGTTTTCGGTCGCTTCGGGGTCATCGAGAATGTGCGCGAGTTGTTTCAGGTGGGCCGGACGAAGCAGATGATTGATGTCTGCGAAGGCCTGTTCGGACAACATACGCAGTGCCTCATCATCGACGACGAGCATTTCGTTGCCCCGAAAGGTTTCAGTAGAAACATGGTTACTTGTCAGTTTACGCCAATTGTTTTCCGATTTACTTAAGGGAAACAGCTTACTCATTTATTGACCTCCGGCATTTCCGAATTGTAAGTCACTGATTCAAAATACATAAATATAAATCTTCCCCAGGGTGATATTTTATACTTACTTTGGGTCAGGTAATGACATACTTACATAGACTTAGGTATTTTTAATACTGCAACTATAGTGTTTGTATTAGTTGTATATTTAAACTTGTGTGTGATGCTTCTGATTTGTGAAAACTTCCAAAGTGAATGAATCAGATGGCTAGAGATTTTTTATCAAGCAGGCGGGGCAATATTGCAATGATGTTTGCCCTCATGACGTTTCCAATCTTGGCCGCAATGGGCATGGCGATCGAGTA
>JAHEJF010000433.1 GCA_024639025.1 Ahrensia sp.
CGCAAATGCAGGCGTATCGGGCGATACAACGTCAGGCGGGCTATCGCGTCTTGATTGGTCAGTGCCCGATGGCACCGATTTCGTCATTTTGGAACTGGGCGCCAATGACGCATTGCGCGGAATATCTCCAGAAATCACGCGCGATAATCTTGATAAAATGATCGCCGGTCTCAAACAACGCGATATCGACATTGTGCTTGTGGGTATGCTGGCACCACCCAATATGGGTGACGATTATGCCAATGATTTCAATCCGATCTATCCCGAACTGGCCGAGAAACACGATCTGCCGCTTTACCCTTTCTTCCTCGATGGAGTGCTCACCATTTCTGACTTGATGTTGAGTGATGGCATTCACCCAAACAAAGAGGGGGTAAAGGCCATGGTAGAAAGATTTCTTCCAGTGATGCGCGACTATCTGGACACCAAAGCATCTTGAACGCCAGCGTTATTGAAAAGAATGGCGCCAAGTGAAAAAACGGTCTTGAATCTGTCACCAAGTCATGATTCGCTGCCTGTGAGGGACAAAGTGATTTGCTTTTCAGTAGGCGGATCAACTGAATTGAGGGGTTGTTGCCATGCCGCGTTTATTTGCCGCCTTGGAGCTTCCGCATACAGCGGTTACCCAGCTGTCACTTCTTCGCGGTGGCCTGCCCGGAGCTCGATTTATTGATCCAGAAAACTATCATCTGACCCTCAGGTTTATGGGCGATGTAGAAAACCATGTCGCCGATGAGATCGTGGCCGGACTTGATCGCGTCAAACAACGCAGTTTTACGCTTGGAATTGATGGTTTGGGTGTTTTTGGCGGAAAGAAGCCCCATGCAATTTTTGCCTCCCCAACACCATCTCCCGAACTGACCGCTCTGAATGAGGAAATTGAGCGTATTTGCCAGCGCTTGAGCCTGCCACCAGACAGCAGAAAATTTACTCCGCATGTAACAATCGCCCGTTTGCGCAATGTCAGCGCCGATAATGCGGCCAAATACCTTTCTGAGCGTGGCGGCTTTTACATTCCGCCATTTGCGGTCCGAGAGTTTACTTTGCTGTCGTCGCGCGATTCAGTGGGCGGTGGTCCCTATATTTGCGAGGAACGTTACGGTCTCAGAACAATTAATGCCGTCAATGATGCCAACGCCGTTTCAATAATGTAATCCCGCCTGTAGCATGAGTTTGCATTCATCCATTCAAGGAGGGCTTGTCTGATGGCAAATCCCAAACTGTCAACAGAAGAGATCAACGCTGCGGTAGGATCGCTGAACGCGTGGGAAATTGCAGAAGACGGCAACGCAATTACCAAGTCGTTCAAATTCGCCAATTTTATCGCTGCGTTTGGATTTATGACCAAAATGGCGCTTGTTGCAGAAAAAATGAACCATCACCCAGAGTGGTTCAATGTCTACAACCGTGTTGACGTCAAACTGACCACGCATGACAGCGGCGGCGTCACCGAACTCGATATCAAGCTTGCAACTGCAATGGACAGTGCTGCCTGACTTGCTACCCAACTTGAATTTCGCTCCTCTGGCACCCATGTGACAAACATGACAATAGACGACGTTAAAATGGGAGAAATTCTCGCGCCTGGCTCCGAAAAGGAGCAGGAGAACCGTGAAAAGCGGGTGCGCGCGAAATTCTGGTCGACGGTAAAAAAAGCGGCCAGGTCGGTACCCGCAATGGAAGAATTCATTGCCGGCTATTACTGTGCGCTCGACAAAAATACGCCGGCAAGCGTACGTGGTACATTGCTGGCCGCATTGGCCTACTTCATCTTGCCGTTGGACATGTTGCCCGATTTCATCGCTGGATTTGGATTCACGGACGATGTCGCGGTGATGCTGGCTGCGGTTTCAGCCGTGCGCGGCAACATTACCGACGCCCACAGGGCTGCCGCACGAAAGCATTTGCAGGAAGAAGAAGCCTGAATCTGCGGCATTGTTTGCTTGTTCAGCCGTAAAAACATGCCACCGAATGGGCCGCTAAGTTACCGTGAGCGCTAATGTGTCCTAGATTTCTCCGGCTTGTGTATCCACCAGTTCATCGCCTTCCAATATCTTGCGAAGACGGCCGAAGGCCAGTCGAATCCGGGATTTCACCGTTCCGAGTGGCAATCCCGTTCTGTCCGATATCTGACTGTGGGACAGACCCAGAAAAAATGCCATCCGAACCAATTCAATTTGCTCATCCGGCAAGCTTGCCATGGCAAGGCGCACGCGTTCATCGCGTTGTTCCGCATCCATCATCTCATCGGCAGGCTCGACGCCCGAGGGCTGCAACATTGGCTCATCAGGGTCTAAAAGTCCCGATTTCTCACGCCGGATGACATCAATCCGCCGGTTTCGGGCGACCCGAAACAGCCACGTTCCCAGAGATGATTTGCTCGGATCAAACAGGTGTGCCTTGTGCCAAAGCACAATCATAACTTCCTGGGCAAGATCTTCAGCGGCACTGTCATCCAAATTCAAACCGCGCAAATATGCTTTCACCCGCGGGGCAAAATAGTCGAACAACTCACCAAATGCCTTCTTATCCCGGCTCTCAGCAACGCTCGCTGCAAGCAAGGCAAAGTTTTTGTGCAGTTCGCTGCTCATGAGAAGATGGTCCACCCGAAAAAATCGCCGCCTGGCAATACACCTCATGATGTTCGCTCTTTTAGCGGCATTTAAGTGGAACTTTCACTCGAACGCCACGCCAAAGTCAAACTCTTGCCGCTTTCTTTTTTCATTTTTTCGTTTGGGACGCAAAGGGTTCGGCGATTTGGGCTAAAAATCCCCCTGCAACACAGCGTTTTG
>JAHEJF010000434.1 GCA_024639025.1 Ahrensia sp.
AGCAAGCCCTTGCAATCCCATCAAAGCTGAATCACAGTGAGACAAGAGGAAAGAATATGAGCAAAAACAAAACCGCCGTAATCACCGGAGCTGGCACAGGCATTGGAAAAGCTTCTGCAGCAACTCTAGTTAAAAATGGCTGGAATGTTGCATTTCTTGGTCGCCGCCAGAACCTGCTGGATGTATCAATAGCCGAACTGGAAGAATACGCCGATCAATGTTTGGCCTTGTCTTGTGACGTCGCCAATATGGACAATGTTGATGAAACATTTGACCGAGTAGCCGCAACATTCGGGCGCATCGATTTGCTTTTCAATAATGCCGGGCTTGGTCTGAGCCCCAAGACAGTCGATGAGTATTCCTTGGATGACTGGAACAATCTTATCAATGTCAATTTGTCGGGTTCCTTTTATTGCGCGCGCGCAGCATTCCGTCACATGCGCCAGCAGAACCCGCAAGGCGGACGCATCATCAACAATGGTTCAATCTCAGCACACACTCCAAGGCCCAAATCCGCCGCTTATACCACGGCCAAGCATGGCATCACCGGACTAACGAAGACAATCGCGCTGGATGGGCGACCGTTTGATATCGCTTGCGGCCAGATAGACATCGGCAATGCGTTGACGGAAATCGCGATGCCGATGACCAAAGGTACGATGCAAGCCAATGGCGAGATTGCCGTCGAACCCACCATCGACCCACAACAAGTCGCAGACGCCATCTTCCACATGGCAACCTTGCCGTTGGACACAAACATCCTGAATATGACCATCATGGCAACAAAGATGCCCTTCGTTGGAAGAGGGTAGCGGAATACACTAATGTCGCCGTCAACTGATCTGACCATCAATGTGGAGCCTGCGACACAAGTCGACAGCCAATGGTGTCTCTTGCAGTACTACAAGGAATTGGCAGCCCGTTTTGATGAGGGCTTTGATCCCGATCTGAAGAATAAGTTTGACCCCGCTGAAATGGAGCCACCGCATGGCTGGTTTGTGATTGCCCGCCTGGCCGATAAACCTGTCGCTTGTGGCGCCGTCATGCAGCTTTCCGGTCAATCATGCGAGATCAAGCGCTTGTGGGTGGCCTCAAACGCGCGGGGCACGGGTCTGGGCACCAAGGTCATGGACCATCTGGAAGACATCGCGAGGCGAGCCGGTTTCAAAAAGGCCAAACTTGACACCAACCGAACGCTTGATGAAGCCAAGGCCATGTATGAAAAGCTCGGTTACCTTGAAATCGCGCCATACAACGACAATCCATATGCCGATCATTGGTTTGAAAAGACACTCTAGGAGAGCGGGCGGTGCGCATTAATCCGTAGCCCGAAGTTCCTCATATGAAACCATGACATGTTCGCGGAACGCGGAACGCTGAGTCAGGCGCTCATAATAGGCGCCCACAGCCGGCATCTCGGCGCGTTCAATATCGATATCAAAATAGCGATAAAGAATGTGCCCGAACATTATATCCGCACGGGTAAAATCTTTGCCCGCCAGATAATCATTCTTGGTAAGCTGTTGCTCACCAATGAGCAGCTTTTTCTCGAATGCGGCTACTGCCGCACCAATGGCAACCGGATCCTGTCTGATTGGTGCCGTGCGAACAACATTCCAGAAAATGGGGGCGGTGAAACCCAGCGCAATATTGAGTTTGGCCCATTCAGCCCACATATCAACTTGGGTTTGCTCGACAAATGTTTCGGGCCAAAATGGCGGCTTACCGTACTGATGGGCGAGATAGCGCACCATGGCAGCTGATTCAAAGAGCGGGATACCACCCCCGTCTCGCATGACCGGTATGGTTCCATTCGGGTTCATCGCCAGAAATTCGGGTGTATCGTTGCCGCCATAATGCAACCCGACATCATGGCGCTCATACTCAAGCCCCAATTCGCCCACGCACCACATTAGCGCTTGCACATTGGATGAGGGTTTTCGGCCCCAAATCTCAAGCATCACGCGTGGTCTTCCAAGTAAGTTGCAACCCGCTCAAGCGCCCGTTCAATGTTTTCAAGTGAATTGGCATAGGACACACGAATATATCCCTCACCCAGAACGCCAAAATCCGGTCCACCGATCAGCGCGACACCTGCCTCCTCGAGCAAGGAACTGGCCAGTGGCTTGGCCTTAAGTCCCGTCGCAGAGATGTTGGGAAACGCATAGAACGCGCCCTTTGGTACGACGCAGCTTACATTGGGCAACTCGTTGAGAAGTTCTGTTACACGAACGCGACGCTGGTCAAATGCGGTCATCATGGTCGCTACCGCATCTTGCGGACCATCGATAGCGGCAATACCACCAAATTGGGCTGGTGCATTGACACAAGACCAGCAGTTAACAGCCAACTTGCGCACATTTTCATAAAGCGCATCTGGCCAGATGTTCCATCCCAAACGCCAACCTGTCATGGCCCAAGTCTTGGACCAGCCATTCAATATGATCAGGCGATCGCGTATTTCGGGATACTTTAGAAGCGAAGTGTGCGCTACCCCATCATAGGTCATCACATCATAGATCTCGTCAGACAGAATTGCGACATGCGGATGCGAGTCCAAACCTTTGACTAGGGCATCAATTTCAGACTTGGGTGTCACACCGCCGGTCGGATTAGCTGGCGAATTCAAAATCAGCAATCGCGTTTTATCAGTGATAAGCGAGAGTGTTTCTGCAGCTGAAAAGGCAAATCCATTGGCCTCCCGCATCGGCACCGGCACCGGCGTGGCGCCCGTTGCTTCAATCATGGAGCGATAGATGGGAAATCCGGGGTCAGGATACATGATTTCG
>JAHEJF010000034.1:0-5739 GCA_024639025.1 Ahrensia sp.
TGAGCTCTCTGCAGCTTTTTCTGTCGAAGTGTCCGCTGTTTCGGAAGTAGAGTTCTCGAACTCCAGCGCCTCGATCCTGTTTCCGCGCTTGGTGAGCTTGTCGGTGGAAATCAGAATGTCATCTATGTCCTTGTTTGCCTGGCCGAAATGGGTTTGCAGCTTGCGCACCCTGTCATCCAGGCGACCCAAATCCTCCATCAGGCGCAGCACTTCCGTCTGGATCAAATGGGCTTGTTCGCGCATCCGCGCATCTTTCAGCAAGGCTTGGATTACCTGGATAGAAAGCATCAGCAGCGACGGCGATACGATCACGATACGGGACTTGTGAGCCTTTTGAACAATGCTTTCATAATGTTCGTGAATATCGGCAAAAATGCTCTCGGAGGGCACAAACATGAAAGCGGTATCCTGCGTTTCACCTGCGATCAGATACTTGCTGGCGATGTCTTTTATGTGCACATCCATATCGGTTCGAAATTGTTGTGCGTGGCTGCCGCTGGATGCTCCGTCCTTTGCATTGCGTGCAGCATTCCAGCTTTCCATCGGAAACTTGGCATCAATTACAAGAACCGGGGCATCATTGGGCATTTTGATGGTACAGTCGGGACGCTTGCCATTTGAAAGGGTCGGCTGAAACTCGAACGCACCCATTGGCAAACCATCCGAAATAATCGTCTCCATCCGGCTCTGCCCAAAGGCACCGCGGGTTTGCTTGTTGGACAGGATGCTTTGCAATTCGACCACATTACCCGCAAGCTGACTGATATTGTCCTGCGCCTTGTCAATTACAGCAAGGCGCTCCTGCAATTTGCTGAGGTTTTCATGCGTGGCCTTTTGCTGGTCAGTCATGGTCTGACCTATGCGCGTCGTCATGGAATCAAGGCGCTTGTTGATCGATTCATTGACTTCATTCTGACGGGAGCCAAAAACCTCGGCGATGCTTGATAGCCGCCCTTGCATTTCGGCCTGGCTTTTCAATATCTCCGCCACGCGATCTTCAGCCTCGATGGCCTGTTGCCTGGCCAGTTCTATCTCGGCTTTTCGCCGCGCCCCGTTTCGCCAGGAGGTCCAGGCAAAAGCAAGCAGCATGACTATCAGCGCGCCCGCACCCAGCAAAATCAGATCACCATAGGTTACCGGTGTGGTGCCAATGCTGAAGGCTGTTGCACTAAAATCAATTGTTACGTTCATGTTTGCATCTTAAGTGATTCGTCCGTTCAGACATATTGACGATTGTCCGTTCAAATCCTAGGTGAAGCGCATGAGCATATTGCCGATTGTCGTCATTCCCGATCCGATCCTGCGCGAGCCGTCAAAGCCGGTTGAGCGCGTCGACGACAGCTTGCGAAAATTTGCCGACAATATGCTCGAGACCATGTATGACGCGCCCGGGGTCGGTCTTGCGGCCATCCAGGTTGCCGAACCCATTCGAATGCTGACGGTCGATGTCTCCGAGAAGGAAGAAGAGCGACAACCTCAAGTTTTCATCAACCCGAAAATCGTTCAGGTGTCAGACACGCCGAATGTCTACGAAGAGGGTTGTCTGTCCATTCCCGATGTCTATGCCGAGATCGAGCGTCCGGCGGAGGTAACGGTTGAGTATCTCGATCTGTCAGGTGAGCAGAAAACCATCAAGGCTGACGGATTGCTGGCAACCGTATTGCAGCATGAGATCGACCATCTCGATGGCAAATTGTTCATCGATTACTTGTCAAAGCTCAAGCGCGAGATGGTCATTCGCAAGTTCAAAAAGCTCGCAAAGCAACGCGCAATCTAGGTGATCAGTGCCTTGGCTGATTGCACTGCAGCGATGGCGGCATCGGGCTGAAAAATCACAATGGTTGCGTACACCATTGTAAAATAGGCAGTCCAGACTGCGATCTTTTCGCCGGTTGGAATGACGCGCCTGTTTTGAAGCGATTCTGCTTTGTACAATTTTGCCGAGTGAACTTTTTCATAGGAAATGTTTCTGGGAGTGAGACGACCGAAGTATTGGGTTTGTTTACGCATAACATCAATCCTTGCCTGCTTTTTGGCTTCCACTTTTACCTCCAGTTAACCCGGTTCCCATGAACTCCCGGTTTAGATTATATGTGCAATTTTATGGATACTGAAAAAAGGCGTTAACAATGCGCATCATCTTCATGGGAACGCCAGCCTTTTCGGTCCCCACACTCCAAGCCCTTGTCGATGCTGGTCACGATGTGGTGGCCTGTTATTCGCAACCACCGCGTCCGGCGGGCAGGCGCGGGCTGGAACTGAGAAAATCTCCGGTCCATGAACGGGCCGAAGAACTGGGCATTCAAACCCGCACACCAAAATCACTCAAATCTGAGACAGAACAAAAAGCTTTTTCCGATCTGGGTGCCGATGTTGCGGTTGTGGTCGCCTATGGGTTGTTGTTGCCAAAGCCGATATTGGATGCACCCAGGATGGGTTGCTACAACGGCCATGCGTCGCTCTTGCCGCGCTGGCGCGGTGCTGCGCCCATCCAACGCGCCATAATGGCTGGTGATACACAGACCGGCATGATGATCATGAAAATGGACGAGGGGCTTGACACCGGTGATATCGCATTGGCCCAATCCGTGCCCATTGGGCCCGACGCAACAACAGGTGAATTACACGACACATTGGCCTTGGTCGGAGCAGATTTAATGGTAAGGGCTGTGGCCGCGCTTGAGCGTGGCGGCCTGTCATTGACGCCGCAGGAAGAAACCGGTGTTCTCTACGCATCCAAAATCGAGAAAGCCGAGTCAAAGATAGATTTTACCAAGACCGCCGCACAGACCCATAACATAATTCGAGGTCTGTCGCCTTTCCCCGGAGCCTGGTGCGAAATGCGCATTGGCGAAAAGTGGGAACGTGTAAAACTGCTTGGAAGTCAATTGTTGAGCGAAGCAAAGTTGTCGCCGGGCACTGCCGAACAGGGTTCTGGTTTAGTAATCGGATGTGAGGATGGCGCGGTTAAGATAACCCGATTGCAAAAGGCGGGCTCAAAGGCAATGAGTGCGGAAGAGTTTCTGCGTGGCGCACCTGTGCTGGCTGTTCGCTAAAGCGTTTCAGTCTTCAACTGAAACGCTGGCAAGGATTTGGGCATTGAAAACATTGCATAATTTATGGCGCTTCGCGACGACCACCACGCGTCCGGCGCTAGACAATTTGGCTGCTGCAGCCTATCAGGCAATGCAAGCCAAGAGATTTTCATGCCACGCTACAAATTGACAGTTGAATATGACGGGACGCCGTATGTCGGCTGGCAGCGCCAGAAAACCGGGCGTGGTGTTCAGGCAGCGGTCGAGGATGCGATCAGGCAATTCAGCCAGCAGGATGTCACTTTGCAGGTCGCTGGCCGCACGGATGCCGGTGTACATGCGTGGGGGCAGGTGTGCCACGCCGACTTGCACAAGGATTGGAACCCGGACACTGTTCGCGACGCGATCAACAATTACTTGATGGTCGGAGGCGAGAGCGTGTCGGTTCTTGCTGCAGAAAAGGTGTCCGATGACTTTCATGCCCGCTTTTCGGCTACGGCACGCCTTTATGTTTATCGCATCATCAATCAGAGCGCGCCTCCTGCATTGGACCGGGAACGCGCCTGGTGGGTGCGCCGTCCCCTGGATGCCCAATTGATGCATGAAAGCGCTCAGCCCTTGCTGGGTCAGCATGATTTCACCACTTTCCGAGCCGCCCAGTGTCAGGCAAAGTCGCCGATCAAGACGCTTGATCGCCTCGATGTCACACGTCACGGCAAGCATATCGAGTTTGTCGTCTACGCCCGCAGCTTCTTGCACAATCAGGTGCGATCCATAGTTGGATCGCTCAAGCTTGTTGGCGAAAAGAACTGGGCACCAGAAGATCTGATAGAGGCGCTGGAAGCCAGGGATCACCAGCGTTGTGGCGCGCTCGCTCCCTCATGCGGGCTTTATTTGAAGCAAGTCGAATACGACTAGAGCGTTTCAGTCTTCAATTGAAACGCTGGTACGGATTAGGTCATTGAAAATATTGGATAAATCCGGGTGTCGCGATTCCATCACAGGCTGTCAGTGTTTAGTACATGGAAGCCTAGATGCGAGTTTTAAGGACTGGGGCTAATGCCCAGCGCTGATTGCAGATAAAACATGATGGCAATCAGAATCATGAACTCTCCAACCACCAGCGCGGCTGCAACCACCATGTCACATTCCAACGCGATTCGCGTAACGCGAATTTGGATTCCGACAACGACCAAAAGGAAGATAAAAGCCAATAATACTAGCGGCGCTATTGTGCCAAACGTCAGTCCCAACAAAATGATGACGATGTAGGCATAGACGATCGGAACAGTGAGCCAGTTGCGGACAATAATCAGATGCGAGAATCGATGTGCGAAACCCAAGGGCTTTAAAATCAAAGCAAGCACGAAGATCGGCAGGAACCAGAGTACGAGTTCGATGATAGCCGAGAAGATCACGATCCGGACCATGGTGAGTTGGACGCCTTCCATGATCAGATCGCGCGCTTCAACCACCCAGCTGAAGAACATGGCTGGCAGCGCCCATATGATCGCGGCAAAGGATCGCCAGAAACCATCGCTGGTAATATCCATGTCATTCAACGCGGCCGCATCGCTGCGGACAATGCGAAGAACGCGCTCAATATGGTAAAACCCATAATCAAAATCGATCATGCTGCCGCTTCTTTCTGCCGCGCTGCGCTGAACCAGTCGCCGATAAAGCGCTCGTAGATCTGCGTCAGGGTCTCAAGGTCATCCAGCGCCACGCACTCGTTGACCTTGTGCATTGTTTGGCCAACCAATCCAAATTCCACCACTGGGCAGTAATCCTTGATAAACCGGGCATCCGATGTGCCGCCGGTGGTTGACCTTGTGGGCATTTTTCCCGTTATCGCTTCAACGCTGCTGCCCAATGTTTCAACCAGCGCATCATTTTGCGTCAGAAACACCTGGCTGGGCTGCGGTTGCCATGCAAGTTCGTAGACGATGGGCTTGTCCTTCGTGGCGCGAAGTCTCTTGTCAGAGCACGCCGTGTCCAAGCGGTTTGTAATCTCCGTCTTAAGGCTTTCGACGCTCCATAAGTCATTGAAACGGATATTGAAAACAGCCTCTGCCTTGGCGGGAATGACGTTAATCGCGCCGCCAACCACATCCAGCAGATTGACTTCCAGATTGCTGGATTGAAAGGCTTCGGTTCCCTCATCAAGCGGCGGAGCAAGCAAAGCGTCCAGCAATGTGATCAAGCCGCGTGTAGGGCTATCAGCCAAGTGCGGATACGCTGTGTGACCCTGGGTGCCTTCAACGGTTAACGTGCCTGAAAGTGAACCACGCCGGCCAATTTTCATCATGTCGCCGATGGAACCGGGATTTGTTGGCTCGCCCAGAATGCAAGCATCCCAGGTCTCACCCTTTTCAGCTGCCCATTTAAGCAGCTTGTTGGAGCCATTGATTGCTGGGCCTTCCTCGTCACCTGTGATCAGAAACGAGACAGAGCCCGGCACCGATCCATTGTTTTGGATGAATCTGGCCAAGGCAGAGACAAAGCAGGCGATGCCGCCTTTCATGTCGACCGCGCCGCGACCGTACATCAGTCCGTCACTGATCGTTGCACTGAAGGGATCGTGCGTCCAGGCCGCCGCGTCACCGACCGGCACAACATCTGTATGGCCGGCAAACATCAGATGCGGACCATTGCCCGAGAGCCGGGCATACAAATTCTCGATATCGGGCGTATCCTTGTCGGT
>JAHEJF010000034.1:5839-10377 GCA_024639025.1 Ahrensia sp.
GAATTTGGAAAGCGCTCGCCAATGCGTTGCTCCAAACGCTGGGCAGTCTGTATGATTTTGCTACGGTCCAGATTTCGATACGGCATGCAATGAGCGTATCAGTCGCCGCTTAAAGTTTGATAAATTCAGTCCCTGGGAAAGGGTACCGGGCCGTGCTCATTGGTATTTTGCTGGGATGGCAAAACTGCCAACAGGATCCAGGCGATGGTCGAAATGGCCGGAATCAGCAGCGTAACACCCAAAATCACCGGTAGCCCCAGATCATGCAAGCGTTTGACCGCTAGGGCCACCAATGCCCAAGCCGACGTCAACCAGGAAGCGATCATGGCAAATCCAAACAGCACCGAACCTCCATTATTGATCTGGAACTGCCCTGGCTCAGTACCGGGTGACGCATAGCGCCATGCGTAAGCAAACAGCGCCATTTGAACCAAGAGCAGCAAAAGGGCAGCCAGAATAAAGCTCTTGCGTCCGATTCGCCCGCGAAAACCGAATAACAGCCATTTTACTGTCAATGGATGGTCCAGTTCAGTCATCAGGCGGTCAGTCCATTGGCATGTGGTTTGTCGAAGGGATTGTCACCCTTGGTGCCTGGCATCAGGAACAGGTTCAGCTGTCCGAGAACAAACAGCAAGCCGGCTGCACCAAGCGCAGCCCATTTAATGATCAATGGTTGAGTCCATTCGGTGATTTCAGGCAATTGCCTGACTTCATCGGCGATTGTTTCGGGATTGACCAAGGGTTCACCGAGCACCTGTTGGGCGCCAAAAATTATGATCACCGGAAGAATGAAATAGAGCAGAAAGCCCATCAGAGGATGGCGACCGCGATCATTAAACCGTCGTACAGTTGCAGAAAAATAGACCACGAGCGGAATGACCGCTGCTGTCACCCAGAAAATATTGGCAAACTTCCAATCACCCAGAAATGCCTGCAACTGAGCGACGCCCGCTGCTGCCAGCACTGCGCAGATAATGCTCAGCCAGTAGCCAATGATCCCTTTGCGTCCGGTAAATGAAAAAAGAAAATCGCCCATCTGACATTAATCCCTCAATAGTTCGTTGATGCCGGTTTTCGATCGCGTGCGCTCATCGACTGTCTTGACGATCACTGCGCAATAAAGACTTGGTCCCGGTGCACCATTGGGCAAATCCTTGCCCGGCATGGCGCCTGCGACCACGACGGAATAGGGCGGCACTTCACCATAAAACACTTCGCCAGTGGCGCGGTTCACAATCTTGGTAGACTGGCCAATATAAACACCCATACCCAGTACCGAGCCCTCGCGAACAATACACCCTTCTACCACTTCAGAGCGCGCGCCGATAAAGCAATTGTCTTCGATAATGGTTGGGCCAGCTTGTAGCGGCTCCAACACGCCGCCAATACCGACACCGCCAGACAAATGCACGTTTTTTCCAATTTGGGCACAGGAGCCGACTGTTGCCCAGCCATCAACCATCGTCCCGTCATCGACATAAGCGCCCAAATTGACGAATGAGGGCATCAACACGACATTTTTGCCGATATAGGCCGAACTGCGCACGATTGAGCCTGGAACAGCGCGAAAACCGGCCGCCCGAAACTGATTTTCACCCCAGCCTTCAAATTTCGACGGAACCTTGTCCCACCAGGTAGATTTGCCGTTGCCACCCATGATCACTTCCATGTCGTTCAGTCGGAAGGACAGCAGCACGGCCTTTTTGAGCCACTGGTGAACAACCCAATTGCCGTCATCGCCACGGGAAGCCACCCGTGCGGCGCCGGTGTCAAGCAGGTTGAGAGCATTTTCCACGGCTTCGCGGACCTCGCCTTGCGTGTTGATGTTGATGTCATCACGCGCATCAAAGGCGGCTTCAATGGTTTGCTCGAGAGCGGCAAGATCAGGGTTAGGCATATCAAATCCAGTTTACTTGTCGTTATTCAGCTAATGCTAAGGGTTATCAGCGCGATTGGTATTCAATGCGCTCAACAAGGTCAATCTAAACCAGCCCGGGAACAACGACGAGGGACACAATGGCAGCGAAACGCAAAGGTGATGTCTGGGATCCGATAACCGGTTCGCATATCGATCGCATCAGGGCAAAGGAAGTCCCTGATACGCCACAAACGCGTGCGCCCGCCTACCAACTCGCCTTTGATGACCCGGATTTTCTGTGTCGTGAAGAATTGCGCCCCGTTCGTTTGCAGCTCGAGCTACTGAAGCCGGAGATGTTGCTCGAAGAACGCGGCATTGAATCCACAGTCGTCATGTTTGGTGGTGCGCGCATTCCCGAACCCGGTGGCCGGGCCTGGGCGGCCAAAAATGAAGTGCAGAAGAAGAACCTTGAAGCGATTGCACAATATTATCAGGAAGCACGAGATTTTGCCCGTGTCTGCTCGGAATACTCCGCTCAGACCTACAACAAGGAAATGGTTGTCGTGACAGGTGGCGGACCAGGCGTCATGGAAGCCGGAAACCGGGGTGCAGCGGACATTGGTGCGCCGTCAATCGGACTGAATATCGTTTTGCCGCACGAACAGGCGCCGAACGAATATGTAACACCTGAGTTGTGCTTCAACTTTCACTATTTTGCGATCCGCAAGATGCATTTCCTGCTGCGCGCAAAGGCGATCACCGTATTTCCGGGCGGATTTGGCACAATGGATGAGATGTTTGAGGCGTTGACGCTGATCCAGACTGGACGCATGGAGCGCGTGCCGTTCATTCTTTTTGGCAGAGATTTCTGGTCGAAGGCGATCGATCTTGATTTCCTGGCCGAACAGGGCACCATTTCTCCTGACGATCCGGAACTCTTCCACATCGTCGACACGGCCAAGGAGGCCTGGAATATCATCGCCAAATATTATGAACTCTGACAAAAATCGTTGTTCATACGCATCAGACTTTGGGAGGCCGACGGCCTATTTGAGAACCTTTTCCAGAAACCCGGTTAAATCATCGGTCACATGGTCGACATGCTTCATCGTCCCGTCCTGTTCCCAATGTTCTGAAAATGTCGGCTCAAAATTATGCGGTACGATCAGCACCGTTTTCATGCCCATGGATTTTGGCACTTCCAAATTGCGCGAAAGATCCTCGAACATCGCCGCTCTTTGCGTTTCGACACGATGCAGCGCGCGGAATTTGTCATAGGTCTCCTGCGCCGGCTTGGGAACTAGATTGGCCGCGACTACGTCGAATATGTCGTCGAAATGATCCAAAATTCCCAGCTGACGCGCTGTGTTTTCGGCGTGCTTGGTATCACCATTGGTAAAGATGAACTTGCGGCCAGGCAGCGCCTTGATCGCTTCGCCCAAGGTCGGGTTAGGGTCCAGCCAGCTATAGTCGATATCATGGACGTAGTTGAGGAACTCGTCCGGCGCGATCTGGTAGTTGGCCATCAGACCATGCAGCGTTGTGCCATAATCCTTGTAATACTGTTTTTGAAGCGCCCGCGCCTCATCCCGTGGCAGTTGCAAAATCTGTGAGACATAGTCGGTCATCTTCACATCAATCTGTGAAAACAAATTGGTGTGGTGCGGATAAAGCGTGTTGTCCAGATCAAACACCCATTCCGTCACATGGGCAAAATCTTTGGCGTTCGGTGTTGCGTGGTTCATTCTCTCTATATGGCACGCCAATCAGATATGTCACGCGCCAATCGGCTTGCCATATGATTTGTCTGGGATGATAAGCGCAGCATGGAAACATGGATCGCCATCACCATCGGTGCCGCGTTTGTTCAAAACATTCGTTCAAGCCTGCAAAAGCACCTGCGCGGCAAGATGGGAACGGCCGGTGCGACCTTCGTGCGGTTTGGTTTTGGTGTTCCCTTTGCCTTGCTTTTTCTTTCGATCGCACTGACCGGCACAGGGGCTCAGTTGCCCACGCTCAACGGTGGCTTTGCCTTGTGGATCGTATTAGCTGCCATCGCCCAGATCCTGGCGCAGGTCCTGCTGATCATTCTCTTCACCCAGCGCAATTTTGCCGTCGGCTCCGCCTATATTCGCGTCGAACCCATACTGGCAGCAGCGTTTGGCATCGCAATTCTGGCAGAAGCGCCCAGCATGCCGGTTGTGATTGCCGTGCTGATCTCTGTCTTTGGCGTCTTGATGATCACCTTGGCGCACAGTCACGTGGGTGTCCTTTCGCTGGCGACAGCGATCTCAAAAAAAGAAGCGCAGCTGGGCTTGGGGTCGGCAGCCATATTCGGCTTCGCCGCCGTCGCCTATCGTGCCGCATCCTTGTCTCTGGGAGGCCCCAACTATCTTGTTCAGGGTGGCGTCACCCTGTGCGTGGCAATCGTGCTTCAAACTCTCCTGGTGGGTGGCTGGATCTATTTCCGGGATCGGCAGGATTTCCAAAACATCTTTGCAACCTGGAGAACCGGACTGGCCGTCGGCTTTGTCGGCGCGCTGGCATCCTTTGGCTGGTTCACAGCCATGACTCTGGAGCAGGCTGCCGCTGTAAAGGCAGTCGCCCAGATCGAGATGCTGTTTGCATTTGCCACGACCTGGTTCGTTTTCAAAGAGCACATGAACTTCCGCGAAGTCCT
>JAHEJF010000435.1 GCA_024639025.1 Ahrensia sp.
TCGTCATTTGGCGACGACAAAGGTCCTACCAACAAAAACTTGAAGTCAATCCGTGTTCGCATGGGTGAAGACGTCTCTACCCATGAAGTTTCAATTGAGGGAGCAGCACGATGAACCGTCTTGCCAAAATTCTTTCCGCATTTGCGCTGGTCAGCACGGTTTGCGTTCCTCATGCAGTCATTGCCGGTTCCCATTCAAGCTCAAATGCACGCGTGGTCACCATTTCAGGCGCCAACGCGCGTCTTGTAACCGTTGAAAAAGGCAAACCGCAAACCATTCGAACCACGCGCCCCTATATTGAAGTCGTGGTGGGCGATCCAGAGATTGCGACCATCCAGCCTTTGACAGACCGGTCGTTCTACGTGATTGGCAAAAAAGCAGGCACTACAGGAATTTCATTGTTCGACGACAATGCGCAGCCTGTGGCCGCGATTGATCTGGAAGTCAGCGTCGACACAACACGTCTCAAACGCTCGATCCAGGCCAATGTACCCGATTCCAACATCAATGTGTCCACCTCCAACGGACAGATCGTACTATCGGGTTCGGCCAAGGACAAAGTTTCAGCTGATCTGGCCAAGAAAATTGCAACCAACTTTTCCGGCGACGAAGCCGAGGTCATCAATGATGTCAACGTCACGTCCTCGCAACAAGTTCAACTCAATGTGCGTTTCGTGGAAATCAACCGAAATACCGGCGTTGGATTCGGGCTTGAGGGCGCCGGTGTTGATGAAAAT
Organism: Ahrensia sp.; assembly: GCA_024639025.1. GTDB lineage: Bacteria > Pseudomonadota > Alphaproteobacteria > Rhizobiales > Rhizobiaceae > Ahrensia. The sequence goes on from JAHEJF010000435.1 coordinate 738, forward strand.
ACAACCGACAAGTCCAGCAATGCAGCCGGTCAGCTTCTTGAACTGGGCGGCAACCTTATTGGCCAGCTGATTTCTGGCGGCGTTGATATCGATATTGCCTTGAAGGCATTGGAAGAGCGTGGACTGGCTCGCCGTCTTGCAGAACCAAATCTGGTGGCAAGGAGCGGCGAGCCAGCGAATTTCCTCGCTGGTGGCGAATATCCTCTGCGCGTTTCCGATGGTGAGGGTGGATTTACCGTTGAATACAAGCCATTTGGCGTGGGCCTGGATTTCACGCCCACCGTGCTAAAAGACGGGCTGATTAGCCTCGAAATCAAACCCGAGGTCTCAACCATAGACAATTCAGGTGGGTTCGCATTTCCCGTATTCCTGGTCCGGCGTGCCAAAACAGCCATCGATCTGCGCAGTGGCCAGAGCTTCATGATGGCGGGCATGTTCCAGGCAGAGAACACCGTGAACACAAAGGGTCTTCCCGGAATCAGCAAGCTGCCTGTTATCGGCTCACTATTCTCTTCAAAGCAGTTCACACGCAAAGAGACCGATCTTGTCATGATTGTCACGCCGCATTTGGTAAAACCAATCAGTCCGACCACTCCTACTGCGACACCGCTTGATGATACTCGCGTTGCAACAGTTGCAGAGAATACGATCCTGCAGGTTGACGAACTAAAGACCTCCTCGACCGGCGCGGGCCCTGGTGAAGCACCATTGCGCGGGCATTTCCTCTCTCTTGATATCAACGAATAGGACCAAAAGATGAGCATCAAATTCTATTCATACTCGGCCGTTGGTTGCGCGCTTCTGATGTTGGGCGGCTGCATGACCGAAAACGTAGATTCAGAGGGAATTTCGTTTTCCGGCGGCAATGCGATTGCCCACAATACTGCACTTCAGGTGATCGATCCTTGGCCTGCCAATGTCCAGGATACGCATTTGGTTGTTCCAGCAGAGAGAAACGGTGGTGCTGATCAAGCAGAATCTTCCGACCAGAGCACGTCAACGACTTCGGTTGAATTGACCGCGGTCGACTAAGAAACTCATGAAAGACTGACAGATCATGACGACAGACAATCAGGAAAATGAAATCCGAAACATCGTTTTGGTGAGCGCTGACAAAGAGCTCCTGAAAACGATCGATCCGCAAGTCTATGAGGCAAGCGGCTATCAGTTGACCGTTGCTGAAGACAATTTGTCGGCTGTCTGGGAACGACTTCTCGAACAGCCAATCGATGCATTGCTGGTCGATTTGGGAGAAATTGACCTGGGTGGGCTTGAATCACTTCAGCACATCAAGCGTGCAATGCCCCATGATACACCCATTTTGGTATTGGTCGAAGACTACAACACTGCGATCATCCGCATGCTGTTTCAGATGCAGATCAACGATTTTTTCGTCAAACCCGTACCGGCAAAGGAATTGCATCGTGCATGTGTGTCGGCGCTCAAAAACGCAAATGAGCCAGATCAGGAAGATGCAGAGATTTTTGCGTTCTTGCCGGCGGCTGGTGGTGTCGGCAACACGGTTCTGGCCATTCAGACGGCATTTTTGCGTCACACGGTTCGACGCGGAGTGAATTCCACCTGTCTGGTCGACATGAACTTTCAAACCGGATCATGCACCGAATATCTTGATCTCGAGCCCCGGTTCCTGATCGAAGACATCGAAAATGAAGTTGAGCGCCTGGATCGGCAGTTACTGGAAACGATGCTGGCCAAGCATTCATCGGGATTGGCGGTGCTCGCTGCACCGAATGTGATTTCAGAGCAACGCACGTTCAATCCGGATATCGTCGTACGCCTTCTCGACCTGGTCTCGACCTATTTTGACAATGTGATCATCGACATGCCCCGGATTTGGTTCCCTTGGACTGAAACGGTCCTGCGCGGCGCCAACAAGGTCTACATTACGGCTGAGGCAACCGTCCCGTGCATGCGCAATACACAACGTTTGCTCAAGGGCATCTCTGAAGAAACAAAAGGTGATGTCACTCCCAGTGTGATTGTAAATCGATACAGCGACAATGGCCCTAAAAACGGCGTCCAGCGCT
>JAHEJF010000436.1 GCA_024639025.1 Ahrensia sp.
TCATCCTGTGTTGGCTCGCCAGTATCCATGAATGCATCGACAAAAAAGCGTAAGCCCTGCTCGGTGGGCAGTCGCCCGGCTGAAACATGCGGCGAAAACACCAAACCCAGGGATTCAAGGTCACTCATCACATTGCGCACGGATGCCGGCGACAACGAGTTGGGGAGTAGCTTTGACAGATTTCTTGAGCCGAGTGGCTCGCCCGCTTCAAGATAGCTTTCGACAATGCGCCGGAATATCTCCTGCGATCGGTCGTCCAACTCATCCATCAAGGCCTTGGATGTGTTTGCCATTTTCTGCCTTTTTCAGTTACTGCCCTGGTTACATATAAGGCGCACAGGAAGCGCTGTAAAAGGGCTGTGTTTCTGCCCCCTATGAAAAAGCTTCATTCTGGCCTAAGCACGGGTGGAAATTGAACAAAAATGCGAGGAAATTCATGCAGCGCCCCTCAGGTAGAATGCCCGATCAGATGCGGCAGGTGAGCTTTGAACGCGGATTCTCGAAACATGCCGAAGGTTCATGCCTGGTGAAATTTGGCGATACCCATGTCCTGTGCACCGCCAGCCTTGAGGAACGGGTGCCCCCTTGGATGCGTAATACCGGCCGTGGATGGGTAACCGCCGAATATGGCATGTTGCCGCGCGCCACCGGTGATCGCATGCGTCGGGAAGCATCTTCGGGAAAGCAAGGCGGCCGCACGCAAGAAATCCAGCGTCTGATTGGCCGCTCCATGCGCGCCATCGTGGACTTACAGGCTCTGGGCGAACGCCAGATCACCATCGATTGCGATGTCATTCAGGCAGATGGTGGCACGCGGACTGCAGCGATCACCGGCGGTTTCGTTGCCTTGTATGATTGCCTAGACTGGATGCACTCACGGCAAATGGCATCCAAGAACAGGGTCATCAAGGATCACATTGCTGCAGTGTCTTGCGGCATCTACCAGGGCGAGCCAGTCACCGATCTGGATTATGCCGAAGATTCCACCGCTGAAACGGACGCTAATTTTGTCATGACGGGATCGGGCGGCATTGTCGAAATTCAGGGCACTGCCGAGGGCGTGCCGTTTTCGCGAGACGAGTTCGAAAAACTCTATCAGCAGGCCGACAGCGCCATCGGTCAATTGGTCGATTTGCAAAAGCAGGCACTGGGCCTCTGACAATGGGCCGGAAATTGGAAAAAGGTAAGCTGGTGCTCGCCACCCACAATGCCGGCAAGCTTGCCGAACTCAGAGAGTTGATCGGCCCGCTTGGATTTGACGTTGTTTCCGCTGGCGATCTTGGACTTGATGAACCACAAGAAGACGGAACCACATTTGAGCACAACGCTCGCGTCAAGGCGATCGCCGCCATGGAGGCTACCGGATTACCGGCACTTTCTGATGATAGCGGTCTGTGCGTGGATGCGCTTGATGGCGCGCCGGGCGTCTACACGGCCGATTGGGCGGAACTGCCCGACGGTACAAGAGATTTCGCAATGGCCATGCGCAACCTAGAAGAAAAATTGCAGTCCAAAGGCGCCACCACACCGGAACAAAGAACCGGGTCGTTCAATGCAACCTTGTGTCTGGCCTGGCCCGATGGCCACTGCGAATTCTATAGAGGTGTTGCGCCGGGCCAACTGGTCTGGCCCCCGCGTGGTAGTTCGGGCTTTGGCTATGATCCGGTGTTCGTGCCGGAAGGACATGAGCGCAGTTTTGGCGAAATGACTGCAGAAGAAAAACATGGCTGGACGCCGGGTCAAAAACAGGCTTTGTCGCATCGTGCGCGCGCTTTCCAGCTCTTTGCAAAAGAAGCACTGGGTGTTGAGTAAGATCAACAATGATGATGGCACGCCGGGATTCGGTGTCTATCTGCATTGGCCGTTTTGCGCAGCCAAATGCCCCTATTGCGATTTCAACTCGCATGTCCGTCACACGCCGGTGGACCAGGTTTTTTTTAGTGAACGATACCTGGCCGAGATCGCATATATGCGACAAAGAACAGGACCCCGGCAGGTGACGAGTGTTTTCATCGGTGGGGGCACGCCATCCCTGATGCACCCCGAAACGGTAGAGACGCTTTTATCCGCTGTAGACGAGCACTGGGGTTTGCCGGCTAATATCGAGATCACCATGGAAGCCAATCCGACTTCGGTGGAAGCGGACCGATTTCGCGCCTATAACGCGGCGGGCGTTAACCGGGTCTCGCTCGGTGTGCAGGCACTCAACGATGCAGACCTGAAGTTTTTGGGCCGGTTGCACAGCGTCGAAGACGCCAAGAAAGCCATTGGATTGGCGCGAGAAACATTTCCGCGCCTGTCATTCGACCTGATCTATGCACGGCCAAATCAGACGCCGGAAAGCTGGGCGCATGAGTTGGAAGAGGCCATATCCTATGCTGCAGATCATCTGTCCCTCTATCAACTAACCATTGAAGAAGGCACGCCTTTCAAGGCGTTGCACAAGGCCGGAAAACTGATCATGCCAAGCGAGGAGCGTGCCGCCGATCTGTATGATCTCACCGGCCAAATAACCGCTCAGGCAGAGTTGCCAGCCTATGAAATATCCAATTATGCCCGTCCTGGCGCAGAATCGCGACACAATTTGACCTATTGGCGATACGGCGATTATGTCGGCATTGGCCCCGGCGCCCATGGCCGCTTCCTTGACGATAATGGCATCAAACGGGTCACAATGGCTGAGCGGGTGCCGGAGCGCTGGTCCGAGTTGGTCATCAATGAGGGATCGGGGATCGTCGAGACCGAAGTGCTTGATCATCAGCAACAAGGTGACGAGATGCTC
>JAHEJF010000437.1 GCA_024639025.1 Ahrensia sp.
CTCGGCTGAAGTCACGTTTTCGTAGTATTCGCGATAAAGCTGGTTGTACTGTGTCAGGACCTCAAAGCTCCAAACCACGTCTTCCGGTGTGATTTGCTTTCCATCGTGCCAGCGCGCGGCCGTATTCAGCCGATAAATGGCAAAGGAATAATCTTCAGGATATGTAAATGCTTCGGAAACCAGGGGATGACTGGTCGATGGCTCATCAACGCTCTGATCGCGCAGCGTGTCATACAGCAAGCCGCCACCAAATCCGCGTACTGCAAGACCCGCTGCCGCTGTGCCTTTGATGATATAGGGGTTCAGACTGTCAAAAGTGCCCTGGGCTGCCAGATTGACATCACCACCCTTGGGCGCATCAGGGTTGGCATGACTGTAATGCGTGAACTCTTTCGAGTACCGGCTCTCCTCAATCAGGGAACTGGTCGTCACCCACCCGCTTGCTTCCTGCGCTAACGCTGGAGCCGATACCATAGTGAGGGAAATTACGAGCGTTCTTGCGGCAATGCGAAACATGGGCAACCTTTCAAACGGTAAGATATAGTGAAAGAGTAGGCACAATTGTGCCAAATCAAAGCCCAAAACCAAAAAGGCCCGGATATTTCCGGGCCTTTTTGGTCAAAATATTGTGTATTATTCGGTCGCTGGCGCTTCTTCGCTGGCCGCTTCCTCTGCAGCAGGTGCCGCAGCAGGATCAGGTAAAGCGAGGGGGGAACCTGTCTGCTGGTTCAAATAAGCAAGCAAATTGGCTCGATCGGCCTCTTTTGAAAGCCCTGCAAAACCCATTGATGTGCCTTTTATGTAGTCCTTTGGTTTCAAGAGGAACTTGTTGAGGCTTTCAAAGCCCCATGGCTCACCAGTTTCGCCATAGGCAACCATCGACGATGAATATTTGAAATCGGCATGAGCACCCGGTTGTGCGCCAAGTATACCCCAAAGGTTGGGACCAACCTTGTTCGCACCGCCATCGACCGCATTGTGACAAGCTGCGCATTTCTTGAACACAGTCTCGCCCGCTGCAGCATCTGCACTGGCCAGAAGCGGTGCAATTGAAGCAATAGCTTCCTTCTCGCCACCGGCTTCAGCTGGCGCTGAACCTTCAGCTTCAGCAATTTCGTAGCCGAATGTTTCAGGAACTTCGGCGTGAAACAGCGCATCGCTGATAATGCTCATTGTCATGGCCAACACAGCCACAGCGAGAAATGCCCCGGCATACATTGTAGTTTTCATCGTTTCCATGCGATCAATCACCGTCAAATTAGCCAGCCGAAAAACGGCTTTTCAGTTGAGGCGGAAACTATGTCTTTTGCGCTTGGCATGCAACACTTATAAGAACTCTCCCTATGAGACTTTTTGCCACCTCTGAAACAGGACTTTCATGAAGCCGATTATCATCATTCCAGCGCGCATGGCCTCAACGCGCCTTCCCGGCAAGCCATTGGCCGATATCGCGGGAAAACCTATGATTGTTCGGGTGGCCGAACAGGCGCGCTTGGCCGATTGCGGCGATGTCATCGTTGCCACAGACACCATGGCGGTCAAAGAAGCTTCACAGGATCACGGGTTCAAGGCAGTCATGACCCGGACTGACCATGAAACGGGTTCTGATCGCATCTTCGAGGCCCTGGAAAACATCGGTGGCTCCTATGATTGGATCATCAATGTCCAGGGCGATCTTCCAACTATTGCACCGGATGACATCAAGGCGGTTATGACACCGCTCGCCGATGCGCAATGTGACATCGCCACGCTGGGCGTCGAGATTGTCGATGAGGCAGAGAAAACAAATCCCAATGTGGTCAAGATTGTCGGGTCACCAATCGCCGAGAACTTGCTGCGTGCGCTATATTTCACGCGCGCCACTGCGCCGTATGGAGCGGGGCCGCTTTACCATCACATAGGGCTGTATGGTTACACCCGCGCCGCGCTTGAAAAGTTCGTGACGCTTGCCCCTTCGACCCTTGAAAAGCGCGAAAAACTTGAGCAGCTCCGGGCGCTGGAAGCGGGCATGAACATTCACGCTGCAATCATTGACACCGAGCCGCTGGGCGTTGATACACCGGAAGACTTGGAAAGAGCGCGCACGGCACTGGCGAGCGCAAACGGATAAAAAAATGGCAGACGGCAAAACACTAATCGCATTTCAGGGTGAGCAAGGGGCAAATTCAGACACGGCATCCCGGCAGATGTTTCCGGATATGACGCCGCTGCCATGCGCGACCTTCGAAGACGCATTCAAAGCTGTTGATACGGGCAAGGCTGCCCTTGCCATGATACCGATTGAAAACACTCTGGCCGGCCGCGTGGCTGATATCCACCATCTGCTTCCGGAATCAGGATTGCACATCGTGGGCGAGCATTTTTTGCCGATCCATTTTCACCTGATGGCGCTTCCCGGCACCAAGATCGATCAAATCGAATCGGTACACAGCCATATCCATGCTTTCGGGCAGTGCCGGAGTATTATCCGAAAGCACCGTTGGAAGCCGGTTGTGGCAGGCGATACCGCAGGAGCGGCGAAAATGATCGCTGAATCCGGCGATTCCACAATGGCGTCGCTTTCACCTCTTTTGGCGGCGGAGCTTTATGGTTTGGAAATCTTGCAAGAACATGTGGAGGACACCGATACCAACATCACACGCTTCGTGGTGCTGTCGAAAACACCGGTCCATTATGAGCGCAAATCAAGCGATGAACTGCTGATGACCACCTTCGTATTTCGTGTCCGCAACATTCCGGCCGCGCTTTATAAAGCGATGGGCGGGTTTGCCACCAA
>JAHEJF010000438.1 GCA_024639025.1 Ahrensia sp.
TTTTGAAAGCAGGCCGCCCAAGCCGCCGCCCTTCTTCTTTTCTTTTTTCTTTTTGTCTGCTTTGTCGCCGGCCATATCAAAGCTCCTGAAGCACCGCGGCATCGCCGCTTCGCATTGGAATATGAGAAATTTTGACATGCCAATTCTTGGTTTGGCGAGCGAGATGGCTTCATGCATTCCTGGCGGAACTCTCAACTGCCTAAACTAGCTGGACGTACTTAATGAAATGTAAAATGCGGCTGGTAGTCAGATGGTGCAATTGTCATAGGAGTTCTTCATCGTATCAACGCTGTCTGCAATGATTTCCGAGAGCACATCCAGATCAATGTTTTTGAGCCTGGGCAAATACAAGCAGGAAACAGATTTCTTGTGCTTGCCCAATCTGTCGAGTTGCTTTTCATATGCCTTGAATCCGGGCATTACATAGACTGTGAGATTGGCTTTTCGCGGCGCAAATCCTGTCACGAAAAACTTCTGCCGCGAGCCGTCGGCCCGCGAATACTCGTAAGTACCATAGCCCACGATGCTCCCACCCCAGAGGACCGGCTTTGCACCGGTGAGATTGTTCATGAGGTCAAGCATGACGAGCGCATCTTCACGGCGACCGGCATTGTCAACACTTTCGAGGTAGGCGTGCACCGAGCCGTCGCCAGGTGTGGTTTTCATCTCGCTCATTGGCAAAGCCTTCCATCGCCATTTACCGATGAATTATCGATAACAGCTTAGGGGTAGAGGCGCGATTTTGTCCAATCCTCACCGCTATTTGAGCGCTGGAACACAATGCGGTCATGCAGCCGGAATGCACCATCCTTCCATAGTTCGATATAGGTCGGAATGATCCGAATCCCGCCCCAGTGCGGGGGTCTCGGCACCTGACCCAGCGCGTATTTTGCAGTGTATTTTGCAACTTCCTTCTCAAGTGCAAAGCGACTTTCCAAGGGCCTGGACTGCTTTGACGCCCACGCGCCGATGCGACTGGCGCGGGCACGCGATTGGTAGTAGGCATCTGCTTCTTCATCGCTCACGACCTCGATGTCGCCACGAATGCGAACCTGCCTGCGAAGACTTTTCCAGTGGAAGCACATGGCAGCTTTCTTTTGCTGGAGGATCTCTTCACCCTTCTGGCTTTCAAAATTCGTGTAGAAGACAAAACCGCGCTCATCAAACCCCTTGAGCAACACCATTCTTACGTTTGGCATGCCATCTGAATCCACGCTGGCAAGTGCCACGGCGGTCGGGTCGTTCGGTTCGCTCGCTTCCGCTTCCTTGAGCCACTCGGCAAAGGCACTTAACGGTTCGTTAACCTCGCTGATGTCACGGCTTGTTAAGACTTTTTCAGGCATAATCTCCACTTGGGGTAATTTGAGGTGTTTTGCAGAGTAATGGCTCTCGCTTATACATGTGTGGATAACAGAACTCAGGTCAAGTGTTTGATGAATGCAACCGCGCTTGTTGGCGTGTTGGCGTTACTTTCTGGTTGTGCGATGGGCACTACATCCACAGAATCAGACCTTCCTACGAGCGCCATTTCGATCGCTGACAGCACACCAACAATTGCATCCAATCCGTTTACACCTGAACTTTCGGCGTCGCAAAACCCGAGCACAACCGATCGATTGCTCGATGAAGATACAATCAGACTCGCGGTAACGACTGCAGATCTTTCCAAGCTTCCCGGCAATGCAATTTCCTGGGCTAATCAAGCAACGGGTTCGTCGGGTATTATCTCCGATGTTCAGCAGCGTGTGGAAGCAGGCCAAACTTGCAGAAGCTTCAAGGCCACGCGCAGCGCCTATGATGGCGTGATACTCTATGAAGGTGACGTTTGCCTTGATGGAGGTTCTGGCTGGTGGACACGCATGCTGCGCCCGTTTGGTGACAACAACACCTGACAAATCCACTGGTAATTTGACGCCCAAGCGCCCATATAGACTTTGAACTCATGGTGCGAAAGCGAGGTAGATCAATGCGAGATCCTTACGCCATATTGGGTGTGGCAAAAGGCGCCAGTTCGGCAGAGATTAAATCTGCCTTCAGAAAACTTGCGAAAAAGTACCACCCAGATGCCAACAAGGATGATCCCAAAGCGCAAGAACGCTTTGCTGATATATCGCGCGCCTATGAAATTGTTGGCGACGATGCCAAACGCAAGCAATTCGATGCCGGAGAGATTGATGCCGAAGGCCGCGAGACCCACAGTTTTGCCGGTGGAGACCCGTTTGGCGGCTTCCGCCAGCGACGAAGCGCCGGATCTGGCGGCATGGGCTTTGACGCCGAGGACATCTTGAAAACCATGTTTGGTGGCGGCGCTCCGAGGGGCGGATTTGCCGGGGGCCAAGACCCTTTTGGTGGCGCAAGACCACAAACACGACAGGCGCGCCCTACAAGGGGAAAAGACGTCGAGGTTACCCTTCCGGTGACGGTGAGCGATATTCTTGGCGATGGCAAAGCCAAGCTGAAACTGCCGGACGGTCGCACCATCGCGGTTTCCATCCCAAAAGGCGTGGAAGATGGTCAGGTAATCCGACTCAAGGGCCAGGGACAACCTGGGCCTGCCGGCCATCGTGGTGATGTGATGGCCAAAGTATCGCTCAGGGCAGAGACAGGACTGCGCGCCGATAGAAACAATCTGATCATGGACGTAGATGTACCGCTGGAAACTGCTGTGACCGGTGGGAAAATCACTGTGTCGATGCCTCAGGGCGGAAAAATTGCGCTGAAAGTCGCCCCCTGGACCAGTTCAGGTACCGTTCTTCGCATACCGGGACGGGGTCT
>JAHEJF010000439.1 GCA_024639025.1 Ahrensia sp.
GCCGACATGACTGAAGAATCCACACGACTGTCAGCGTTGCAGGTTCAACAGCAGTTGGGTGTTCAGGCGCTTTCAATCGCCAACGCCAACTCTCAGACGATCCTGAGCCTGTTCCGTTAATAGAACAGACAGCATACTACAATCCGAAAGGCCGCCCTTCTGGGGCGGCCTTTTTGGTTTAGGACTACAACGATCGCCCCGTGGTCGTGTCCACTTGAAAATTGCGCATATTTTTCCGAGCTTGTAATTAACTGATTGTTAAGCCAGTTTATGGTTAACAATAGGTTGTGATTCTCAGTTTGTGAGTTACGCGACGAGTATCGAAGATACGAGCATGATGCTCAGTCGTCGCACCGGTCGATCCGGAATGTCCCTTATTTCTTAGTTCGGGGACGAGAAATGTCCAGCATAATGACAAATACATCAGCGATGACTGCGCTGAAGTCTTTACAACAGACAAATGAACGCATGGATATCACGCAAGCGCGTATCTCGACGGGTTACCGCGTATCGGAAGCAGCCGACAACGCGGCTTACTGGTCGATCGCAACGACCATGCGATCAGACAACGCTGCGCTGGGCACTGTGCAAGATGCTCTCGGATTGGGATCGGCCAAAATCGATGTCGCCTATACTGGCATGAACAGTGCGCTCGATGTGGTCAATGAAATCAAAGTCAAACTGGTGGCGGCCAGGGAACCGGGTATTGATCGTACAAAAATTCAAAGCGAAATCACCGAGTTGCAAGAGCAGTTGGTTGGCATCGCAGAATCGGCTTCATTCTCCGGTGCCAATTGGTTGTCTGTTGATAGCAGTCTTCCCATTTACTCGGCCACGACCAGCATTGTTTCATCTTTCAATCGTGCCAATGATGGTACGGTATCAGTGGCCACAATTGATATTGATATCACTTCAACAGCGCTTTTTGATCCTGACTCCCTTGGTGCAGGCGTGCCGTTCGGCATCCTGGATACACAATTTACAACGACGGGTGCAGGTGCCGGTACAGGCGGATTGAACATATCTGTTTCAACGCTCGACATCACAGCAGCAGACATTGACGATGTTGATATCGACGACATGATCTCATTTGTTGATCAACAATCACAGATCATGACAACTGCCGCATCGAACCTGGGCGCGTTTAAAAGCCGCGTAAACATGCAAAACCAATTCGTTACCAATCTGATGGATGCGATCGAGCGCGGTGTTGGACAGCTGGTTGATGCGGATATGACCGAGGAATCGACCAAGCTTCAGGCCCTGCAGGTACAGCAGCAGCTTGGTGTCCAGGCGCTTTCAATTGCCAATAGTAACGCTCAGACGATCCTGTCGCTGTTCCAGTAATCGTCATCACACTATTGAAACTACAATTAACGGCCTCCGGGCCGTTTTTTGTTGCAAGAATCTTGCTCACTTCATGTCCGCACAAGCTTCGCTTTCTAAGTTGGGGCGGGGGATATGGAGTATCTTAGGTGCTGAACCAACTTTCTGATTCGATTATGAATTTCGGTGCGCTTGGCGCAAAGAAGCTGGCAATCCTTGCTGTTGTCGGTATCGCGGTTGTAACCGCCGTGATGATCGGTGCGGTCTATGTCAACAAGCCAGCTTTTCAAACCATCTATGTCGGTCTGGAACATGATGATGTAACGCGGATGGGCATCGCGCTTTCTGAGGCCGGACTTTCCTATGATGTGAACGCTGAAGGCAATGCCATTGCCGTTGCTGCGGGCCAAACCAGTCGCGCGCGCATGATCCTGGCTGAAAAAGGCCTGCCTAGCAGTTCAAGCACCGGCTATGAACTGTTTGATGATCTTGGCTCGCTCGGCCTGACAGCATTCATGCAGGAAGTGACCCGCGTACGTGCACTTGAGGGAGAAATCTCTCGCTCAATTCAAACAATTCAGGGCGTGAAGGCGGCTCGGGTTCACATTGTGATGGCAGAAAAGGGGAATTTTCGCCGCGCTGAACAGGCGCCTACGGCCTCTGTTATCGTGCGATACCAGGGCATGAGTGCAGAATCGACAGCCATGTCCATTCGCCATCTGGTTTCTGCCGCCGTTCCCATGCTGACAAGCGAAAACGTCACGGTTCTTGATTCGTCCGGGCGGTTGCTCGCAGCCGGATCGGACCCCATGGGCAAGTCGGCGGGTAGTAGCCTTGGTATCAAAACCAATGTCGAAAACCAGATTGTTTCAAGCATCGAGCGCGCTTTGACTCCCTATCTTGGTGGTGCAAATTTCCGCGTTAGTGTGCAAGCCGATATCAGCACCGATCAGCGCAGTGTCGAAGAGACAATTTTCGACCCCGATTCAAGGGTTGAACGCTCGATACAAGTTGTCAGAAGTGAAAACTCGTCGGCACAGGCCAATGGTGCTGAGGCCGTTACTGTCGAGCAGAATGTGGTTGATGACGTGGGCGCTGGCGGGTCCGGAACCAGCGAATCTGAGCGTAGCGAGCGGCGAGAAGAAACAACCAATTATGAGCTCAACTCCAAGCGCGTAGCAACCACGAGTTCCGGTTACTCGGTCAACCGTTTGTCTGTCGCCGTCGTTGTCAATCGTGGCTCTTTGATTAGCGGCAATGCCAATCCGACGCCTGATGAAATCAATCAACGGCTCGATGACATACGTGGTCTTATCGCCGCTGCCTCGGGCACGTCAGAACAACGCAATGACGTTATCGAATTGACAGCGGTTGAATTCATGCCGGTCGAGGAACTGGTAGAACCGGCTGCGACAAGCATTATGGATGCGGTGCTCGCCCGTCTTG
>JAHEJF010000440.1 GCA_024639025.1 Ahrensia sp.
GTTCAAGGCCGCCATGAATACTGCTTGATTCGGGACGATATCCATGAAAATGCCGCAAAATATCGGATTGGTGCACTTTGTCGGTATCGGCGGCATCGGCATGAGCGGTATCGCGGAAGTCCTGCACAATCTGGGACACAAGGTTCAGGGTTCAGACCAGGCCGACGGGCCCAATGTTCAGCGTCTACGCGACAAGGGGATCGAAGTTTTTGTTGGTCATTCCTCGGCCAATCTTGGCGATGCCGAGGTGGTCGTTGTTTCCACCGCCATCAAAAAGGACAATCCTGAACTTGCGGCGGCGCGCGAAAAGAACCTGCCGGTTGTCAGGCGGGCTGAAATGCTGGCTGAAATCATGCGTTTCAGAAATGCCATTGCAATCGGCGGCACACACGGCAAAACAACCACCACTTCGATGGTCGCGACCTTGCTCGATGCGGGCGATCTGGATCCGACTGTTATCAATGGCGGCATTATCAACGCCTACGGCACCAATGCCCGAATGGGCGAGGGCGAGTGGATGGTGGTCGAGGCTGATGAAAGCGATGGTACATTCCTGAAGCTTCCTGCCGATGTTGCCGTGATTACCAATATCGATCCGGAACATCTCGATCATTACGGCACGTTTGACAATGTCCGTGAAGCTTTCCGGCAGTTCGTCGAAAATGTGCCTTTTTACGGATTTGGCGTCTGCTGTATTGATCACCCTGAAGTGCAAGCGCTTGTATCAAGAATTTCGGATCGGCGGGTCATCACCTATGGCACCAATCCGCAATCGGATGTGCGGTTTGTTCTGAAAGGCATGGATGGAGCGACCTCGGTCTTTGATGTGGAGATCAGGGATCGAAAGGGCGGCAAAAGCGTGGCGATGACCGATTTGCGGCTTCCCATGCCCGGTGCGCACAATGTTGCCAATGCTGCAGCGGCGATCGCTGTCGCGCATGAGCTGGGCATGACGCCGGAAGGCATCAAGAAGGGACTTTCCGCATTTGGAGGGGTCAAGCGGCGCTTCACCCATACGGGAGATTGGAACGGTGTGGCCGTGTTTGACGATTATGCGCATCACCCTGTCGAGATCAAAGCCGTGTTGGGCGCAGCGAGAGACGCAGCAGGCGACAAACGCGTCATCGCAATCATGCAGCCGCACCGATACACCCGGCTTCACGACTTGTTCGATGAATTTGCAAGCTGCTTCAATGATGCCGACATTGCCCTTATTGCACCGGTTTATGAAGCTGGAGAGATGCCGATTGATGGTGTAAATCACGATACACTCGTTGCCCGGATGAAATCGGGTGGGCATCGCGACGCGCGCGCGATCAACGGACCGGCCGATGTAGCCCCGATTGTCAGGGCCGAGGCGCATGACGGCGATTACATACTGTATCTTGGTGCGGGATCGATTACACAATGGGCCTATGCCCTGCCGCGCGAACTGGCTGATGGTGACAATTGATGGCTGTTGACGGAAATGCATTGCTGGAGCGACTGCAACCGCTGATCGGCGGCGCTCGCGGACGTGTGACGCCCAATGCACCGATGAACGCGATTACATGGTTCCGAACGGGCGGACCTGCTGAACTGCTGTTTCAACCTGCTGATGAAGATGATCTGGCACTGTTCTTGTCGGTATTGCCCGACGATGTGCCTGTGCTGGTCGTCGGCGTGGGGTCGAATTTGCTGGTACGTGACGGCGGTTTGAAGGGTGTTGTCATTCGTTTGTCCGCCAAGGGATTTGGCAAAGTTGAGACTGTGGACGGCACCCGGATAAAGGCAGGCGCTGCGGTGCCTGACAAGATGCTGGCAGCTGCAGCACGAGATGCGGAGATCGGTGGATTCCACTTCTTCCATGGCATTCCTGGTGCTCTTGGAGGTGCCCTGCGCATGAATGCAGGCGCCAATGGCGTTGAAACCAGAGAACGTGTTGTCGAGGTCTATGCCATTGACCGGCAGGGTAAACGACATGTGATTTCCAATGCCGATATGGGGTATGGCTACCGTCACTCATCAGTGCCTTCGGACCTGATATTTACCGGCGCGCTTTTTGAAGGCTATGCAGAAGACAAAGCATCCATTCAGAGACAGATGGATGAAGTGCAACATCACCGTGAGACCGTCCAACCGATCAAGGAGCGCACCGGTGGTTCCACTTTCAAAAATCCCGATGGACTGTCGGCGTGGAAAGTCATCGATGAGGCCGGATGCCGCGGCATGATGGAGGGGATGGCGCAGATGTCTCCCATGCACTGCAATTTCATGATCAATACAGGTGGCGCCACGAGCCATGATCTGGAGATGCTGGGCGAAACTGTCAGAACACGGGTGTTGGACAATTCGGGCATTCGCTTGGAATGGGAAATCAAGCGTATTGGCGAGTTTGCCGAAGGCGAAGAACCGGTTCAGCCGCTTCTGGGACGCTTACTTTGATCGTGATGTACCCGTGAGATGAGCACTACCGTATTCCTCGCCGTTTTGCTCGCTGCTGTGTTGCATGCGGTCTGGAATGCGCTACTCAAACACGGCGCTGACAAATATGTTGGCATGGCAGGTGTCGTCGTGGGCCATACACCATTTGCTTTGGCAGTATTGCCTTTTGTGCCTTTTCCAGAACCAGCTGCCTATCCCTATATGGCCGGTTCCGTCTTGCTACATTTTGGCTATCAGATGTTCCTGCTTTGGAGCTACCGGGTTGGTGACCTGACGCAGGTTTATCCGATTGCGCGCGGAACCGCGCCGTTGATTGTAGCGGGTGTTTCGATTGCCGTGTT
>JAHEJF010000441.1 GCA_024639025.1 Ahrensia sp.
AGTCAAGCGAAACTGAACGCCGTCGCAAGAGAGCTCAACGAAAGACCGAGGAAGACCTTGCAATATCAAAGCCCAGCTGAAAAGTTTGCACAGTGTGTTGCGTCGATCGGTTGAAATGGCACCGCATAGCTGACGTTCAGGGTGGTCGCACCGAATGGTAGCTCCTAGCCCAAAGCGGACTGCTTTTCCGATCAATTGCGCAAATTCTCGCTCGGCCAGATCCAAGCATTTGTGTCGATTGCCCTTTTGGTATTCTTCATCGACTATGTTCGGGTTTTCTAAGCAGAAAGCTGCGATACGCTTCTAGCGACTTAAATATTCGTGATCCGCCTCGGTATTGTTCGACGATTTCGTTACTTGAGTTCAAGGACACTCGGACGCTATGCATCATTGCGACATATGCCTTGAAACTGACTGACCTGCGCTTTACACAAACCGACCTATTGCGATGATCCGAATTAACTAATTCTGCAATTTCTTTCATTGTAATCTTTTTGGTCCTCACAAGAATGTTTTGCAAAATATACCAATCGGCATCGATCTTCTTACCAGTGGCTGGTTCAGACTTGACGATTGAACAGTCTATCGACTGCTCATCCAGTAATGACCTGATTTCCGCCTCTTGCTTTGATGAACAAGGACCGATCGCCAGCTTTATGGAAGTTTCAAATGTGACGTAATTCAATATGTTTGCTTTCCGCTATTTCAGAAGATGCAACGCAGGCAATCGAAACCTCGATTACACCGAGCGCCCAATTCAATTCCCACCAGAAAACATGGTGTGTTTCACACTATTCGAGTGCTGCTGGGAGGGGCACGAAGGAGGTCTTCTCTGAGCTCGGCGCAGGCTTTCAATTCAAGCGACAATTGCGCCGGGATTCATGATGTTATTGGGGTCCATTGCCGCCTTAATGCTTCTCAATGATTTGAGTTTTGCTTCACCGCCATACAGTTCAAGATCCTGAATTTTCAATCTCCCGATGCCATGCTCAGCACTTATGGATCCGCCGAACGCAATCGTCGTTTCATTGATGGCCATGCGCACAGCTTCCACAATATTCGGATTTTCTGCAATGAAATCTGCTTTGGAGATCCCGGCTGGCGGCAAAACATTGTGGTGGATATTGCCATCACCAATGTGCCCATAGGTGTTCAATCTCAAGTCGGGATGAATGCCTTTGACTTTCTCTGTAGTTAGCTTGATGAAAGCGTCGACCTTGCTGATCGGCACGGAAGTGTCGCTGTTGCAAAACGCTCCTGCCGAGCGATTGGCTTCGGGTGTGTTTTCCCGTAAATCCCACAATCCGTCCTGCTGCGCCTTTGACTGTGCAACAACCGCGTCGAGCAAAATCTCACTTTCAAAGCACTCTGCGAGAGCCACTTCAAGTCGATCGCCCGTGCCCAACGGACCACTGGCTTCAAGCAATAGATACCAATCATGATTTTCAGCAAATGGCTTGGTCAGCGCCGGGAAGTGTTCGGTAACAAGCTCAAGACCGAATTGGCTCATCAATTCCAATGCAGATATGCTGTTGCCCAGGTGTTTTCGTACTTGCTTGTACAGGCCAAATGCATCTGCTGGTGAACTGACCGCGCAATACACCGTCGCAGTTTCCGCATCAATTGGCTTCAGCGCAAGTGTGGCTGCGGTTATGACCCCCAAAGTGCCTTCACTGCCGATCAGTAAATGGCGGAGATCATAGCCGGTATTATTTTTGCGCAGGGGGCTCAGGTCGCTATAGATCGTTCCACACGGCAAAACGGCTTCGATACCCAGGCAAAGATCGCGCGCATTGCCGTAGCGAACCACCTGAATACCGCCTGCATTTGTGGCGAGATTTCCACCGATGGAGCAGCTGCCCTTGGATGCCATGCTGAGTGGAAACATCAAACCATGATTTGTCGCAGTCTCATGAATATTCTCCAGAATGCATCCAGCCTCCGCTACGATCACTTCATCGTCCAGCAGGAGTTCTCGCACCTGGTTCATGCGTTCCAGCGATAAGACAATCGCATTGGCGCTGCTGATCGACATCTGACCTGCGACCACGCCTGTACCGCCTCCATAAGGCACGATGCCGACTTTTGATTCATTGCAACGCTTAACGATGTCGGAAACCTGTTGCGTATTTTCTGGTAGAAGCACCAAACAGCCGCTGCCTTCGAACCTACCGCGTGGATCTTCGTAGTAGCGCGAAGCATCGTTTCCCGGCTTCCAACCGCCATCACCCACAATGGTTTTGAGGTCGCTCAGTAGTTGTTCGTCGGGTTGTTTGAAACAAGATGACATTGGAAAAGCCTCAAAAGGAATTCGCGGCTACCAATGTTGCTAGAAAATATAATTTGAGCAAATCATAGATTCTTTGGATTAAGTAAAATCTTTTTTTATGGTGTGTCAGCTTCTGACGACGCGGCAACGACAAAATTGATCTGATCCAGAAGCTTGTCAATCAAGCGCATTTTGGAGCAATCAGCACGGGTTAAAATTCCAAGCGACCGCGAAGGTGCATCAGCGCCAAGCGAGATTTTTTTCAGCCGCTTAAACGTGGGATCGGGCACACACATGTTCGGGCCAATCGAAACACCGAGATCGTGCGCAACCATGCTGGCAAGATTTTCCAGAGAGCCCATCTCCATGGCATCGTTCACCTTGAGCTTATGCTTTGATAGCCAGCCTTCTGCAAGCATGCTGACTGCCGCCAGGCGCGTGTGCCGAATATAGGGCATTGTTGCGAGGATCTTTCTCGGATCAACTTCTGTCACT
>JAHEJF010000442.1 GCA_024639025.1 Ahrensia sp.
CTTTGAGCGCCAGAAACAACAAATTCCGCGTTCAATCGACCGTCTTCAAGGACTTTTTCCGTAGCGATCGCGACCATCTCACCGGAAATATCGGTTCCGGTAATGTGTTTGACACGCGGCGCGTGCTGCAGGGCGGTGGCTCCTGTGCCACAGCCGATTTCAAGGACTTCGTCTTCGGGCAACAAATAATCAGCCGTGCGGGCCAATGATCGCCGGTATCCGGCCTTATCGGCAATTTTGCTTTTTGCATATTTGCGGGCGGTCTTGTCCCAGAACCGTGTGCCTGGGTCTGTTTTTTGCGTGCGTTCGGTGTTCATGGTGTATGGGCTCAGGGTTTCGGTGGTCATCTGATTGATCCTGGGTTTGTATGTGATAGCAGCTTTTGGCCGGGTTCTATCATACAAAAAACAGTTATAAATTGCCCATAATTCTAATTATGATATACATTTATGCATGAGTGAATTTGACTGGAATCAAACACGCGGTTTTCTGGCGACCGCAGAAACCGGTTCGCTGTCAGCCGCAGCGCGCCAGCTTGGGCTGACACAGCCGACCTTGTCGCGCCAGGTCGCGGCGCTTGAAGAGGAATTGGGGGTGACGCTGTTCGAGCGGGTCGGCAAGAAACTGGTGCTGACCGATACGGGACTGGAATTGCTTGATCACGCCAGGCAGATGGGAGCTGCTGCCGACGCCATTGCCCTGTCGGCGACAGGACGCGCGCAAACGGTGGAAGGGTTGGTCAGTATTTCGGCCAGCGACGGTTTCGCGGTGAACGTGTTGCCGTCAATCCTTGAGCGTATTCGCGATGAGGCGCCGCAAATCCAGGTTGAAATCGTATCCTCCAACGAACTCAGTGACATCCGTCGCCGCGAAGCGGATATCGCGGTCAGACATGTCCGGCCCGAAGAGCCTGAACTTGTTGCCAAACTGGTACGCCAGGCGACCGCTCATTTCTATGCATCCAAGGATTGGGTGGCGCGCCACGGCCTGCCTCAAAAACCCGCAGACGTTGCCGGCAAGGATTTCATCGGTTTTGGTCGCAATGAACGTTATAAAATCCATCTGCAGGGCATGGGCCTGCCTGTTGAGGAAATCAATTTTCCGCTGATGTCGGAGAATTCGCTGGTCGTTTGGGAGATGGTCAAACGCGGATTAGGTGTAACCATCATGATGGACGACATTGCACAACGCGACAGCGATATCGTTCCCATTCTCAGTGATTTTGAGCCCTTCACCTTCCCGATCTGGCTGGTAACCCATCGCGAGTTGCATACCAGCCGCCGGTTTCGCATCGTGTTCGATATTTTGGCTGAAGAACTGGTCAAACCTCTCTGTAACCAGGCAAACGCTAACGCAATATCCTGATCCAGCGGGCAAGATTGAGCAGGCTGACCAGTGCACCGGCGACATATGTCAGTGCGGCAGCTTTCAAGACACTCCTGGCGCCTTTCACATCGTCGGGGTGCAGATATCCACCTTCTTCCAATATGGGCAGGGCTTTCTTGAAGCTCGCATCATATTCAACGGGCAGGGTGACCAGATGCACCACCACGCGTATCGCCAACAGGCTGATTCCCAGGGCAACCATGCCGAAAATGGCCGCCGGCGAGCGCACGATGACGAACAAGACAGGCGCCGCAAGGAAGAAAATCGAGGCAATCCGGTCGGTGATCATGGCCATTTTGACCAAGCGCTGGCGCAAGGCCAAACCGCCATCGCCACGGGCGTGCTGCAGTGCGTGGCCGACTTCATGTGCGGCAACCGCCACGCCGGTCAGGCTGGGCTTGCTGAAATTATCCGCTGACAAATGCACCGTTCTGGAAGCCGGATCGTAGTGATCGCCACCATCGGTCGGTTCGACCTTGACGCCATCGAGCTGAAACTGTTCGACCAGATGCTGGGCCAACTCGCCCCCCGTACCGGGGAAATCGCTGCGCAAAGCGCCATGCCGTTTCATGGTGTGTTGCACCCAGTATTGCGGGGCATATATCGCCGCCAAAAGCAATCCGAATGCGATGATGCCCAACACTGCCATTGATCAGTTCGTTCCTTTCTGATGCTCTTTATATGGGGTGAAAACCGACAAATTAAAGCAAATCGCTATCGCAAATTCACGGTGTGCACTAACGCACAGCTGACGGTCGTCTGTTTTTCTATGGTGAAAATACAGGAGGCGGTGGCAACACCGAAATGACATGACAAACATTGCAAAAGAAAATTCATATAATGATTACAAGGACAAAGCGCCTTTACGCAAGGGAATCGTGGCCATCGTGGTCGCCGAGATAATCGTTGCAGCAGCGATTTTCCTGGTTGTCCTGATGGGCGTTAAATCTCACGCCGGCGACCAATTTGAACAAAGTGTGGCCGTCACAGCCTATTCAGACGCCGGTTTCATGGAGCGATTTGGCGACCCGTTTGGCGACGTCTTCATGGAAGAGCACCCACTCAATGATGCCTGGATGGGCATGAGCGTTCAAACCATTGACGGCAAGAATGCCGGTTACATCTCCGATGCCATTTTGGACGTCGACGGGACCGTTGACCTGGTCATCGTCACACCGAGCGCTGAAAGCGAATTGCGTGAGGCCATCGTGGTTGGCTCTGAATACGTCATTCTTGGCGAGGTTGCTGTGACTGTTGACATGACGATGAACACGCTGGCTTCGCAGCTCAACGCCGAGAAATTCCTTGAAACAGCGCAGCTCGACTGATGCTGGTGCACCATACATTGGTGGCGCCAGCACTTGTGCGA
>JAHEJF010000443.1 GCA_024639025.1 Ahrensia sp.
AATCGGATTGGTGCCATTTTCAAATTATGTAAATGTGGGCCCGGCCAACAAGTTTGAGAGCTGGGTCAATGCACCTGGAGGGGCCTGGGGTGGCTGTGTTGGTTCGAGACCTGCACCTGATACTTTGATCGACGGGTCTGTATCTGTCCCGTTTCCGGGATTGAACCCAAGTGGCTGTCCAACGCCGCTGGTTGAACTTTCAAATTCAGCGACTGATTTGAAGAATGGCATTTCAGCGATGAACCCATCCGGTTGGACCTATGTGGGTGAGGGTGTCATGTGGGGTCTGCGGGTTCTTTCGGCGGGCGCGCCATTTACCGATGGCGTTGCTTTCGGCAGCTTGCCGGCGACCACAAACCATCAAAAGTTCCTGCTGGTCCTGACCGATGGTGATAACACTCGTGCACCGAATCTACCTGGGAGTTCAAGCCACAACAAGAACGATCAGTCACTCGCTGACGCCAATACGCGGGCGGCATGTCAAGAAGCGCGTGATGCCGGTGTCGTGGTTTACAGTATCGTATTCGGAACAAGTGTTTCAGCCACGGGTCAGGCCGTTATGACGGATTGTGCCGGTGATCCAAAACGGTACTACACGGCTGCCAATGCCGCAGCGCTTCAATCGGCTTTCACCGAAATCCTGTCTCAGTTGGTAACGTTGCGTCTCAGCTCTTAAGCTCCAAGCGCACCAACAAGATCAGCGGCCTGGAAATTGCTTCTTCAGGCCGCTTTTGCTTGTGAAAAGCTGACCAGTTTGCGGTTATTCTCGTCCCATAGCTGCAGATTCATGCACCGGAGACTGTCAAGGAATGTCAGGCGCCGGATCTCCGCCAATTGCGGATTGTCGTTCAAGACGCTTTTGAGCCGATAGAAGGGTATCTTGCTGTACAGGTGGTGGACATGATGGATACCGATATTTGCAGTCAGCCACCTGAAAAGCGGCGGTAGATCGTAATGCGAACTTCCGTACAGCGCAGCTTCATGCAGTTTCCACTCATCGGCGTCTTCCCAAACAGTTTCTTCAAACTGGTGCTGAATATAAAACAACCATACACCGATCGCAGCAGCGATGGCCGTGGTGCTGAGGAAAATGGTGAAGAACGCGGCCGGTCCCATGGCGTAGATCAACAGCGAGGCGATGCCAAGAATTCCCAGGTTCGTACCCATGGCACTGACCCAGTATTTGGCACCTGATTTGAAGAAATTGAAAGGCAATCGATTGTCGAGCAAAAAGATGTAGGTTGGCCCGACAATAAACATGACGATGGGATGCCGATAGGTGCGGTACAACAGTTTTCCCCATGCGCCCCTTGCTTCGTACTCGTTGATTGTCAGTGTCTTGATGTCGCCAATGCCGCGCTTGTCCAGATTGCCTGAACCGGCGTGATGCAAAATGTGTGCCTGGCGCCAGACATCATAGGGTGTCAAAGTCAGCACACCCAGACATCTGCCGACCCAATCATTGAGCGATTTGTGACGAAAAAATGCGCCGTGGCCACAATCATGTTGGATCGCGAAAATGCGAACCAAAAAGAATGCTGCCGGAACGCATAGGGCGACCGCCAGAATTGGGGAAACAGTAAAACTGTACCAAGCGGATAACCAAAACAACGTGAAAGGAATGACTGTCCAGACGATTTCCAGTGTCGACCAGCCATGATGAGGATTGCGGTATTGTGCCAGAATGCTCATCCAGTCTGTCGCGGCGCGATGGTCTCCGTCTGGAGCGAAATGGCCCGGATTTGGTAGCTGGTTCATGTTTTGCCTTGTCATTCAGTTTGCAACGTGATGATAGAATTCGTTACCGGGTGCAAGTGTATAATTCGTAAGGTTTGGTTCTGCTCAAATATTTGGACTTTAAGTCATTGATATTGTTGCTGTTTCAGCAATGAATTAATTAGCTCAGGTGTGAGTTCGTCGTAGTGCGAAATGATGCTATCTGGCTGATATTTGCTCACGGGTTCATCGCAATAGCCAAAATCGACTGCAACTAACGCTACGGAAGCTGCGCGCGCCGTCGAAAAGTCTGTTGGTGTATCGCCGATCATGATGGCGTGGCTTGGATCGCCACCTGCCAATTCGATGGTCTTGACCAGATGGCCTGGATGCGGCTTTCGAACCGGAAATGTGTCCTGGCCGCAAATGGCTTCCAATTCACCTGACAGATTGAGTGCTTCCAGTAACTGCTTTGAAAGCGATTCAGTCTTGTTGGTGCACACCGCAAATTTGCAATTGGCAAGACGCAGTGTCGCCAGCGCATCCAACAGGCCGGGGTAGGGCGTTGAAGCGCCGGGCATGTTTGCGGCGTAGTGCGCTATAAACTTTTCAACCAGGTAATCGAGCTTGTCTTCTTCCAGGTGTTGCCGGGCATCATCATAAGCGTTCTGGATCATGACCCGACCGCCAAAGCCAACAAATTTTCGAAGCTTCTGGGTGTCAACTGGGGCCAACCCGTCACTGACGATGACATGATTGAGGCTTTGCAAAAGGTCCGGCGCCGTGTCGATCATGGTGCCGTCCAGATCGAAGACCAGCATCGGTGGTGTATCAAATTTCAGCAAACCCACAAATTTCTCCCCATTTAACGTCGCTAACCGGATTCGCGTCGTTGGCCAAGGCTTTAACGGTAAATCCAGAACCTATTTGTGTTCGCTTGTGTGCAGCTGGTATTGACGGTTGGCGATGACACAGCAGCATGTTATCGCAGCATCAAATTCTACCGGGAAACGAACAACAAAAACTGGGCTGCCTCGAT
>JAHEJF010000444.1 GCA_024639025.1 Ahrensia sp.
ATTGTACAGACGCAGATTTGCAGCTTTTGATGCTGCGCTGTTTCCCACCATTTGAACTCAATTCCTATTTTTTCTTGCTTGAAAGCTGATTCTTACAATTCATCAACAAACACAAGAAAAATTGGTCAAATCGATGGATTCGATTGTTGTCAATTGAAATTCGGCAAATGTTGCATAGGTCAACTCTACTTTAACGTGTATGCCTACAACCCCGGAGTTGTGTCGGGCTATAAATGTTCATTCTTCGTCAATTATCGGGAAAAATATTCCTATTAAGGCCTGTTATGAATGTTTATCATGCTCATCTCTGCGCTTAGCAGAGAGTCAGGTATCCCGCAGCAAGGTTTGCGCCCCATTTCTTGTTGCGCATGGTCATTGTTTCTCACGGACCAGGAGAAGCAGTTCGACGGATACCTGACGCTTCCCCCTTTCAATTGACGATCAACGACAGCGCGATCGCTGTCATGATCACGGCAATTGTGAAATCGAGGATCCGCCAGGACATCGGTTTCGCAAAAAGGGGCTGCAAGAGTCGGGCACCGTAGCCAAGGCTGAAAAACCAGACAAAGGACGCCAGCACAGCTCCGATGCCAAAAGCAAAACGGTTCTCCTCGCCAAACTGAACGGACACGCCACCCAGCAAGATGACCGTATCAAGGTAGACATGCGGGTTAAGAAATGTCAGCGCCAAACAGGTGGCAATGGCAGCAGCCAGGCTGGTTGAATTTGTCGTTGCCGCCTCAAGTGAATGGGGATTGAAGGCGCGGCGAAGCGCCAAAACGGCATAAGCCAAAAGAAAAGCTGCACCGCCCCATTTTGTCATGGTCAGAAGGAGCGGATTGGCAGAGATGATTGCGCCAAAGCCACCTACACCGAGCACGATGAGGATGGCATCGGACAAGGCGCATATGAAGCAAAGGACAAATACATGCTCGCGCAGCAGTCCTTGCCGCAAGATGAAAGCGTTTTGTGCACCGATAGCGATGATCAAAGACGCACCAATGAAGAAACCGCTTATAAGAGCTGTCAGCAAAACCGGATCCTCAATCGAACTTGGCGTCAGAACAGGGACGCTTGACCATAATCGTCGTCCTTGGCGCTTTTTGTGGGCACTTCGAAGGTTTTTGGCTCAACCCTGCTTTGAACCTCTGGTCCTGAATTGGCTACCTTGTTGACGAGATCAGCCACGGGGATTGCTTCAAATACACCCTGTGCAGGGGCAACCAACAGATCTTCAACGTGTCTTGGTTCTTGCGTGCGACAATCAAGCCAGCGTTCGAAGTCCTTGCTCTCCAGCATGACTGGCATGCGGTGATGGATCGATGCGAATTCCTGATTGGATTGTGTTGTCAGCACCGCCACCGTGTCGATCTCGGCGCCATCAGGGTTCATGTAGTTTTCTGATAATGCGGCAAAACCGACCATTTCAGCGGTTTTTGGTCGCACCCAATAGGCTTGGCTCTGTTTGCTGTCCTTGTCGCGATGCCACTCATAAAAGCCTGAAGCGGGAATGATTGATCGCTTGTGTCGCATCGCTGACCGGAAGGATGCTTTGGTGGCAGCCGTTTCGGCGCGGGCATTGACCAGCAGCGGAAAATCCTTGGTGTCTTTGACCCATGAGGGCAGCAGCCCCCACCGCATCAACTGCACGTTGCGTTGCGGCAAATTTGAGCCCGGCTCACGCGGTATCCCAGCAGTCACAACCAGGACAGGCTGTGTGGGCGCAATATTGTATCGCGGCGGGAAAGCTTCGACGCCAACAACGCCAAAATAGGCCTCAACTTCCTCAGCTGTGTGAATAAGTGCAAAACGGCCGCACATGGATCTTTTCTTTCCCCGGATTTTGTCCCTACGTTTGATGAAACCATGCTATCAGGCCTCGGCACTCTCCGGTGCCGATCAACTTTGACGCCAAACGGGCCAGCGAAGCAACCGCTTCAGGCTCATTTTCAGCAATGTGGGAAGAGTTATGTCCGCAATGATCCCCCAAATTGGCATCTCAATCGCAGTACAGAACGAAGACACCGGTGCGTTCCTCTTGGTCAAGCGCGGCCGCGCGCCAGCAAAGGGTATGTGGGCATTTCCCGGTGGACGCCTCGAATTTGGAGAAACCATGATTGACGGCGTGTCACGCGAACTAAAGGAAGAAACCGGACTCGAAGCGCGACAAATCCAGTTTTTTGACCATGTCGAGATTATCGAGATTGAAGCAAACGACGATGTAGCCGCCCATCATTTCCTTCTGTGTGTTCATAAAGGTCTGGGCAATGGTCAACCTGTTGCGGCAGATGATGCAGGCGAAGCTCGTTGGATTTCCCTCGAGGAGATGCAGACACTGCCGGTCACCGATTCAACCTTCTCATTTGCCCAACGTATAGCCCTCTCGCAATCGTGAACCAGCTTGTTTCGGCATTGATCGGTTTTGGTCTTAAGTTGCACCAAGAGGAGTTATTGCATGCAAAACCTGATGAAGAGCCTTTTTCTTGGTGCATTTGTTGCATCGTTTGTGACTTTTACCGCGCAGGCTGATCCGGCTCGCTGGGCCAGGGAAGGGTGGAAAACCGATTTTTCCATCACCTCGATTAATCTTGCGCGGGTGTTAAGCGGAGGCCCGCCCCGGGATGGCATTCCATCCATTGATGATCCTCAGTTTAAGCCACACGCTGAGATCGACTTTCTCGCTGATACCGAGCCAGTCATTGGTTTGGTGGTGAACGGCGAGGCCAAGGCTTACCCATTGCGCATTTTGACCTGG
>JAHEJF010000035.1 GCA_024639025.1 Ahrensia sp.
CCAGAATGGTGACTTTGCCACCAGCCTTTTCGATTTTCTCGACAGCTGATTTGGATGCACCAGCAGCCTCAATGTTGAATTTCGACTTTGCATCGCCATCGCCAAGAACGCGAACGCCATCCAGTGCACGGCGCACAACGCCTGCTTCCACCAAGGTTTCAACAGTAATCGGCTTCTTGACATCGAGTTTCTTGGCTTCCACAGCCTGCTCAAGGCGGGCGATGGAAACAATGTTCAGCTTTTTGGCAAACACATTGGTAAAGCCACGCTTTGGCAAACGGCGATAGATCGGCATTTGGCCGCCCTCATAGCCCTTAATTGCCACGCCGGAACGTGACTTTTGGCCTTTCACACCACGACCGCCGGTTTTGCCCTTACCAGAACCGATACCACGGCCCACACGGGTGCGGGACTGTGTTGCACCCGGATTATCGCTTAATTCATTCAGTTTCATATCAAATACTCCAGCCCATTACACCTATTCGACAACGCGAACCAGGTGAGAGACTTTGCGGATCATGCCACGTACAGCTGGAGTGTCTTCCAGCGTGCTGCGGCGATGCATTTTGTTCAGGCCCAAGCCGATCAACGTTTGACGCTGTTCTGCGGGGCGGCGGATTGGGCTGCCGATCTGTTCAACGGTGACAGTCGAGCCTTTGGATTTATCAGCCATTGGTCAATTCCTCTGTAAGGTCCCCTGCTCTTAAGCAGTTTGCCTCACCGTTCCTATTCTTCGGTACCAATCAGGTCGCGACGACGCGCCTGAAGCGTTGAGTATTTGACACCGCGTTGAGCGGCGATGTCCTTCGGATGCATTTGGTTTTTCAAAGCATCAAAAGTGGCACGAACCATGTTGTATGGGTTGGACGAACCAACCGATTTCGCAACCACATCAGCCATGCCAACAGTTTCGAAAACCGCACGCATTGGACCACCAGCAATGATACCAGTACCGGCCGGAGCCGCACGCAGTGTCACCTTGCCTGCACCGTGACGGCCCTGCACATCATGGTGCAGTGTACGGCCGCTGCGAAGCGGAACGAAAATCATTTCGCGCTTGGCAGCTTCTGTAGCCTTGCGGATGGCTTCAGGCACTTCACGCGCCTTGCCATGACCAAAGCCAACGCGGCCTTTCTGGTCGCCAACAACGACGAGCGCAGCGAAGCCAAAGCGACGGCCGCCTTTTACAACTTTTGCAACGCGGTTGATGTGAACGAGCTTGTCGACGAACTCGCTGTCGACTTCCTCGCGCTTGTTGCGATCATTACGACCACCACGATCTTGTGCCATATCCTAATCCTTATTCTTTTCCGGAAGCACTCGGTTAAATATCAATGGGCCCACCACTGCAGGCCCACAATCAGAATGTCAGGCCACCTTCACGGGCTGCCTCGGCCAATGCCTTGACGCGACCGTGGAAGATGTAGGGTCCACGATCAAATACGACGTCTTTGACACCAGCTTTGGTTGCCCGTTCTGCAACCAGCTTGCCAACAGCCGCTGCAGCTTCTGCATCAGCGCCTGTTTTGAGCTTTTTGCGCAGATCCGCATCCAATGTAGATGCGGCCACAACAGTATTACCCGCTGCATCATCAATGATTTGCGCATAGATGTTCTTTGAAGAACGATAGACGGAAAGCCGCGGACGACCATTGCCTACTTTTTTCAATTGCCGGCGAACGCGTTGTGCACGGCGCTGCAATGCTTGCTTTTGTACTGCCATGATCGCGATTCCTACTTCTTCTTGCCTTCTTTGCGGACGATTGTCTCTTCCGCATATTTGATACCTTTGCCTTTGTAAGGCTCAGGCTTGCGATATTGACGGATTTCAGACGCCACCTGGCCAAGCTGCTGCTTGTCGATGCCTGTCAGAACAATTTCCGTCGGCTTGGGTGTTGAAGCAGAAATGCCTTCTGGCACCTCATAAACAACATCATGCGAGAAACCCAGCGCCAACTGGATGTTTTTGCCCTGCATGGCCGCACGATATCCAACACCGCTGATTTCGAGCTTGCGCTCATAACCTTGGTGCACACCGTCCACGATGTTTTGGATCATCGTCCGCGACATACCCCATTTGGAGCGGGCAACCTTTGAATCGTCGCGTGGTGAAACGGCAATTTCACCATCTTTCAACTCAACGATCACTTCATCGTTGGCCACGAATTCGAGCTCACCCTTGGGGCCCTTCGTTTTGATGGTATTGCCTTCAACCGTGGCTGTTACGCCGTCGGGAATCACCACCGCTTTTTTACCAATACGAGACATTTTTGATACCTGTCCGTTATTAAAAAGAACTACCAGCCCACGTTAGAAGACGCGGCAGAGCAACTCACCACCAACATTTTTCTCTCGGGCATCATGATCTGCCATCACACCAGATGGTGTAGACAGGATTGAAATACCCAAACCATTTGCGACGTGTTCGATCGACTTGACACCGACATACACGCGGCGGCCCGGTTTAGAAACGCGTTCAATCTTGCGAATGACGGGCTGGCCCTCAGCATATTTGAGCTCAATCACGAACTCCGACTTGCCGGTGCCATACTCGACTTCCGAATAGCCACGGATGTAGCCTTCGGACTGAAGCACATCAAGAACACGCGCACGCTGCTTGGAAGCAGGAGTCGCAACACTAGACTTCGAACGGTGTAGACCATTGCGAATACGAGTCAGCATATCGCCAACAGGATCTGAAACAGACATATGCGCCTCCCCTTACCAGCTTGATTTCACGATGCCAGGTACTTTGCCGGTCGATCCAAGATCGCGCAGCGCAATACGAGACATGCGGAGTTTACGATAATAACCGCGTGGGCGGCCCGAGACTTCACAACGGTTGCGAATACGGATTTTCGCACCATTGCGTGGCATTTCTGCCAATTTCAATGTCGCCTTGAAACGCTCTTCGATGGGAAGATCGCGATTTTTGATCACGGCCTTCAGAGCCGCGCGCTTTGCAGCGTCACGGGCAACCAGTTTACGACGACGTTCGTTCTTCTCGACTGCGCTAACTTTAGCCATTCGAAATACCTCTTCTGCTTGCCGTTAGTTTGCCGGAAATGGGAAGTTGAAGGCTTTCAGCAAAGCCAATGCTTCCTCATTATTCGTCGCACTCGTACAAACGATAATGTCCATTCCCAGAATATTATCGACTTTGTCATAATCGATTTCCGGAAACACGATGTGTTCTTTCAAGCCCATGGCGAAGTTGCCACGACCATCGAAACTTTTTGGATTCAGGCCGCGAAAGTCACGTACGCGCGGCAGCGCAATCGTAACCAGACGATCCATGAATTCGTACATGCGTTGGCCACGCAATGTGACTTTGGCGCCCAAAGGCATGCCTTCACGTACCTTGAAGCCAGCAATTGAATTGCGGGCATAGGTGATTTGCGCTTTCTGGCCGGCAATCAATGAGAGTTGCTCGGCAGCTGCTGCCGGACGCTTTGAATCATTGGTCGCTTCGCCGATACCCATATTGATAACAATTTTTGTTATCTCCGGGATCTGCATGACGTTATTGTAATTGAACGCATCCTGCATCTGACCGCGAATTGCATCGCGATACTGTGCCTTCAGCCGCGGCTCGTAATTAGCTTCAGCCATCGATCAAATCTCCGGAGCGTTTCGCAAAACGCACTTTCTTGTCGCCTTCCATGCGGAACCCAACGCGTGTGGGTTTGCCGTCCTTGGGATCAACGATTGCCAGGTTTGACAAGTCGATCGGCGCTTCCTTTTCGATGATGCCACCCTCGCTTGATTGCGACTGGCGAGTATGGCGCTTAACAATGTTCAGACCTGAGACGGTGGCCTTGCCCTCTTTCGGCATCACTTTCGTGATTTCGCCGGATCGGCCTTTGTCTTTGCCTGTCAATACGACGACCTTGTCGCCTTTGCGGATCTTTTGCATCTGACCTGATCTCCTACAGTACTTCAGGCGCAAGCGAGATGATTTTCATGTGCCGCTTGCCACGCAATTCGCGCGGTACAGGGCCGAAAATACGCGTGCCGACTGGATCGGATTTATTGTCCACAATAACGGCTGCATTGCCGTCAAAGCGGATCACACTGCCATCTGTGCGGCGAATGTCTTTAGCTGTGCGTACAACAACAGCCTTCATTACATCGCCTTTCTTGACGCGACCACGCGGAATAGCTTCTTTTACCGAGACAACGATAACGTCGCCAACAGAAGCATATTTGCGTTTCGAGCCGCCAAGCACTTTGATGCACTGAACACGACGAGCACCTGAATTGTCAGCGACGTCGAGATTTGTTTGCATCTGAATCATGACTTGATGCCTTTGTTTCTCTTTTTGCCCGGCATGCCGGGAAACTGCCTAAATCAAACCGTTGACCGATTAACCGGTAACCACAGTCCAACACTTACTTTTTGAAATTGGTGCGCATTCCTGAATGGAAACGTGTTCACCAACCTTAATCTTGTTGCTCTCATCATGCGCTTGGTAGCGCTTGGTGCGACGCACAGTCTTTCTCAAAAGCGGATGCGCAAAACGACGCTCCACTTTGACGACGACTGTTTTGTCATTCTTGTCGCTCACAACGACACCTTGCAAAATACGTTTTGGCATCTTGTCGTCCCTTACGCCTTTGTTTTACCGGCTTCTTGGCCGGCAATGGTTTTGATACGCGCAATATCGCGGCGAACCTGGCGAATGCGGTTTGTTTTTTCCAATTGGTTGGTCGCGCTTTGGAAACGCAGATTGAACTGCTCTTTCTTCAGCTTTTCCAACTCTTCAGCTTTTTCGTCAGCGCTAAGAGCGCGAATATCTGCAGCTTTCATAATCTGATCCCCTACTCGCCAATTCGCTGTACGAAGCGGGTTTTCACAGACAGTTTCGCAGAACCAAGGCGCAGGGCCTCGCGCGCGACGTCTTCTGGAACACCATCGATTTCAAACATTACACGGCCAGGCTTCACACGGGCTGCCCAATAATCGACAGAACCCTTGCCCTTACCCATGCGCACTTCTGTTGGCTTTGAAGTCACCGGCGTATCAGGAAAAATCCTGATCCACACACGACCAGCACGCTTCATGTGACGTGTGATCGCACGACGCGCTGCCTCGATTTCACGTGCATTCACGCGATTGGGCTCAAGCGCCTTCAAGCCATAGGCACCAAAGTTCAAATCCGTACCGCCCTTTGCGACGCCATGGATCTTGCCTTTGAATTGCTTGCGGAACTTCGTCCGTTTTGGTTGCAACATAATCTATTCTCCGATCCAGGCGCTTAAGCGTTTTCGCGACGACGGTTACCACCGCCCCCACCCTGGCTGTCATTTTCCATAGCGCGGCGCTCTGATGCCATTGGATCATGCTCAAGGATCTCGCCCTTGAAGATCCACACCTTGATGCCAATGATTCCGTAAGCTGTTTCTGCTTCAGCTGTGCCGTAATCAATGTCCGCACGCAGTGTATGAAGCGGCACGCGGCCTTCGCGGTACCATTCAATACGCGCAATTTCTGCTCCGCCCAGGCGACCACCGGAGGTGATCTTGATGCCCTGTGCGCCCAGACGCATGGCAGACTGAACTGCACGTTTCATCGCACGGCGGAACGCCACCCGACGCTCGAGCTGTTGTGCAATCGACTGTGCAACCAGCGTTGCATCAACTTCCGGCTTGCGGACTTCTACGATGTTCAGATGCGTTTCGGCATCGGTGAACTCGGAAATCTTCTTGCGAAGACGCTCAATATCTGCGCCCTTCTTGCCGATGATGATGCCCGGACGTGCAGAGTGAATGGTCACACGGCACTTCTTGTGTGGACGCTCAATCACGATCTTGGAAACAGCCGCCTGCTTGAGCTCCTTTTCAAGGAACTTGCGGATTTTCAAATCTTCATGCAGCAGTTGGCCATACTCACCAGTATTTGCATACCAGCGAGAATCCCACGTACGGTTGATACCGAGACGGAAACCAATCGGGTTAATCTTCTGACCCATTATGCGGCCTCCTCTGTTTCAGCCACTTCACGAACAACAATCGTCAGGTGCGAAAACGGTTTAACAATACGGCTGGCACGGCCGCGGCCGCGCGCCATGAAACGCTTCATGACAATCGACTTGCCAACATAGGCTTCGGCAACAATCAGCGCATCGACATCCAGATCATGGTTGTTCTCGGCGTTGGCGATCGCAGACTCGAGTGTCTTCTTGACCGTGCCTGCAATCCGCTTGCGCGAAAACTCAAGGTCGGACAGAGCAGCAGAAACCTTCTTGCCGCGGATCATCGCCGCCACAAGGTTGAGCTTCTGTGGGCTGATGCGGATGGTCTTAGTGACCGCCCTTGCCTCATTATCCGCCAAACGGCGTGGTGCCTTAGGCTTACCCATCGGTTACTTCCTCTTCGCCTTCTTGTCGGCGCCATGTCCATAGTAAGTACGCGTAGGAGCGAACTCGCCGAACTTGTGGCCGACCATGTCCTCTGAAATGGACACCGGAATGTGCTTTTGTCCGTTGTAGACACCAAATGTCAGGCCAACGAACTGTGGCAGAACCGTCGAACGACGGCTCCAGATTTTGATAACGTCGTGACGACCGCTCTCACGAGCCTTCTCAGCCTTCTTGAGAAGATAGCCGTCTACGAACGGGCCTTTCCAAACTGAACGAGCCATATGGCTATTCCTCTCTACTTATTTCTTCCGCGCGTGACGTGAGCGCATGATGAATTTGTCGGTCTGCTTATTGGAGCGAGTCCGCTTGCCTTTGGTCGGTTTGCCCCATGGAGTCACAGGGTGACGACCACCAGAAGTACGACCTTCACCACCGCCATGAGGGTGATCAACAGGGTTCATTACAACGCCGCGAACATGCGGACGACGGCCAAGCCAGCGATTGCGTCCTGCCTTGCCCAGATTAATGTTTGAATGATCGGGATTGGAAACAGCGCCAACTGTCGCCATGCAGCTGCCTGGAACCAAGCGCTGTTCACCCGAGTTCAAGCGAAGGATCGCCATACCGGAATCACGGCCAACCAACTGGGCATAAGCACCAGCTGAACGGGCAACCTGCGCACCCTTGCCTGGTTTCAGCTCAACATTGTGAACAATCGTTCCAATCGGCATCGCTGCCAATGGCATCGCGTTGCCCGGCTTCACGTCCGCCTTCTCAGAAGCAACCACCTTGTCGCCAGCCTGTAGACGCTGTGGCGCCAAAATATAGGCCTGTTCACCATCATCATATTTGATGAGCGCGATGAACGCTGTGCGGTTAGGATCATATTCCAAACGCTCAACGGTGCCTTGCACATCAAACTTGCGTCGTTTGAAGTCGACCAAACGGTATGTGCGCTTGTGCCCGCCACCTTTTTGATACGCTGTAATGCGTCCGGTGTTGTTTCGACCACCACTTTTGGTCAAACCTTGCGTCAAATGCTTGACAGGTTTGCCCTTGTGGAGGCCTGAACGATCAACAATCACCAACTGACGTTGGCTGGGTGTTGTCGGCTTGTACTTTTTCAGTGCCATAATACTTACCCGTCGCCTCTTACAGGCCCGTTGCAACATCGATCGACTGACCGTCGACCAGCGTCACAATTGCTTTTTTTACATTGCTCTGGCGGCCTTTGACGCCGCGGAAGCGCTTCACTTTTCCTTTGCGGATCAAGGTGTTAACTGCTTTTACCTTCACATTGAAGAGTGCTTCAACAGCGGCCTTGATTTCCGGCTTGGACGCATCACGTGCAACATTGAACACAACCTGGTTTTGTTCTGAAACCAGTGTCGCTTTCTCCGTGATCGCAGGCGATACAATTATGTCATAGTGGCGAAGATCGGTCATTTGAATCGCTCCTCGAGAGCTTCGACAGCTGACTTTGACAACACCAATGTGTTGCGACGCAGAATGTCATATACATTAATGCCCTGAACCGGCAGCACATCGATATGGGCCAGGTTGGATGCAGCATTCTTGAAATTCGCATCAACAGTCTCGCCGCCGATGAACAATGCGTTGTCCAACCCCAGATTCTTGAACTGGTCAGCCAGTGACTTGGTTTTGCCGTCGCTGGCCAAATCATCGACCACTACGATGGAAGAATCTGCTGCTTTGGCCGAAAGCGCATGGCGCAGAGCCAATTGGCGAACTTTCTTCGGCAGATCGATGGCATGGCTGCGCGAATCCGGACCATGTGCCTTACCACCACCACGGAACTGTGGAGCGGATGCTGCATGGTGACGCGCCTTGCCCGTACCTTTTTGGCGATACAAGCGGGCGCCGGTGCGCGCGATGTCAGAACGGCCTTTGGACTGGTGAGAGCCCTGCTGCTTTTTCGCCAATTGGTAGTTGACCATGCGCTGCAGAATGTCGGCGCGAGGTTCAAGACCGAACACGGCTTCTGAAACCTTGATCTTACCGGCCGACTTACCGGCGAGTGTTGTGACAGAAATTTCCATTATTCTGCTCCCTCACCAGCTGGCACTTCTGCCGCACCGCGCAAAGCAGCTGGCATTGGTACGTTGTCAGGCACAGCGCCTTTCACGGCGTCGCGAACCAGGATCCACGCACCCTTTGAACCAGGTACTGCACCTTTGACCAGGATCAGTCCGCGTTCTTCATCGGTGGACACGATCTCAAGATTTTGAGTTGTCACACGCGTTGCACCCATATGGCCTGCCATTTTCTTGCCTTTGAAGACCTTGCCCGGATCCTGACACATGCCTGTCGAACCGTGAGAACGGTGCGAGATGGAGTTACCATGTGTGGCACGACCGCCGCCAAAATTATGGCGTTTCATGACACCTTGGAAGCCCTTACCCTGTGTGATGCCTGTGCAGTCAACTTTTTGACCTGGCACGAAGTGCGTCGCCACGATCTCGGCGCCCACATCCAGAAGATTGTCTTCTGAAACGCGGAACTCTGCCAAACGACGCTTGGGCTCAACTGATGCCTTGGCAAAATGACCACGCATGGCTTTTGACGTATTTTTCGGCTTCGCGAAACCGACACCGAGCTGAACAGCCGTGTAGCCGTTCTTTTCAGTCGTACGCTGAGCCACAACCTGACAATTCTCCAGCCGGAGAACAGTCACGGGAGTGTTGACACCTTCGTCTGTATAGACGCGTGTCATCCCCAGCTTCTGTGCAATAATACCTGAACGCATTGGTTCGTCCTTCCGATCCCGTGCTTACAGCTTAATCTCGACATCAACACCGGCAGCAAGATCGAGCTTCATCAGCGCGTCCACTGTTTGTGGTGTTGGGTCAACGATATCGAGCAGGCGCTTATGCGTGCGCATCTCGAACTGTTCACGGCTTTTCTTGTCGATGTGTGGTGACCGGTTCACGGTAAATTTTTCAATCCGTGTCGGCAGTGGCACAGGGCCACGAACACCAGCACCTGTACGTTTTGCCGTCGACACGATTTCACGTGTTGATGCATCGAGCACACGGTGATCAAACGCCTTGAGGCGGATGCGAATATTTTGGCCGTTCATTAACTGGCTCCTCATTCAAGCATCAAGGCGCAGCCTGCGCTGCGCCCGATCTGCCTGATAGCTTCCACTTACTTGATAATTTTCGATACGATACCGGCGCCCACTGTGCGGCCGCCTTCACGGATAGCAAAGCGCAGGCGCTCTTCCATCGCGATCGGGTTGATCAGCTCGACATTCATTTCCGCATTGTCGCCAGGCATCACCATCTCGGTGCCTTCTGGCAATGTCACTTCACCGGTCACATCGGTGGTGCGGAAGTAGAACTGCGGACGATACTTGTTGAAGAACGGCGTATGACGGCCACCCTCTTCCTTGGTCAGAATATAGGCTTCTGCCAGGAAAGTGGTGTGTGGTGTCACAGAACCGGGCTTCACGATAACCTGGCCGCGCTCAATCGCTTCACGGTCGATACCGCGCAGCAGAACGCCAACATTGTCTCCGGCCTCACCGCGGTCAAGCAGCTTGCGGAACATCTCAACACCGGTACATGTTGTCTTCTGGGTGTCACGAATGCCAACGATCTCAAGTTCGTCGCCAACATTGACAACACCGCGCTCAACACGGCCCGTGGCCACTGTACCGCGACCTGAAATCGAGAACACGTCCTCGATCGGCATCAGGAATGGCTGGTCAACAGGACGCTCGGGTGTCGGGATGTACTCATCAACCGCAGCCATCAGCGCACGGATCGAATCTTCACCGATTTCCTTGTTGCTGTCTTCCAGTGCTGCAAGCGCAGAAC
>JAHEJF010000445.1 GCA_024639025.1 Ahrensia sp.
AGCGACCATGCAGATTGTCAACGCTGGATAGATTGTACACCAACATCATGGTGCGTGCGCCTTCGCCACCATAATCAAAGCCGACGGAAGGCCCTTGCCAGAACACATTGTGGTCTCCGACATTCTTGGTGTGCAACACGCCTTCACCATAAGTCAGGCCACCAACAAAGGCACCACTGCCCTCCTGGCCGAGAATATAGCCATTTGGCAAGCCATAGCGGCTGAAGATCGATTCGAGAGTTTGCGCGACGGTAGAAGACGTGCTGCCGAAGAACTTGTGCCCGGCATCAATCATCTCATTGAGCGCGTAGGCATCCGGTTGAGCCTGGGCAACAGCTTTCGATGGAACCATCGCAAGCATGAACATCGCCGACAATGCGAAGAAAACCGAAACTGCTTTGGAAAATAGGTGGGACTTTGAATTTAGGTCGATACTCATATCACTTGTCCTTACACAATACTGACCGGATGCGTTCTGAATCCATCCGGGAAACTGACGTTCAGCGAAACCCAACCCCTGAACATTCGTGTTGATCAATTTACAGCCATGAAGTTTCCACTTCATTAAGGAAAAATTGCACCTTATTGGTTAACCATGTCCGCCAGCGCGCTTGCTCGCCGAATCGTCGACGGATAGATTCGCACCCAGCCGCTAAATGATTCGAACTCAAAACGGGAATTCCTATGGCACTTGTAGAACTATCCGCTTCAGAACTGGCTGCGCTTCTGTGCAGTCGCGTTTGTCATGATGTGATTTCGCCAGTGGGTGCGATCAATAACGGTCTGGAACTGCTCGATGATGGCGGCGCCGATGAGGACGCCATGGATTTGATCCGCACAAGCGCGATCAATGCTTCTGCCCGGCTGCAATTTGCACGTATCGCATTTGGCGCTGCCGGCTCAGCTGGAGTTCAAATCGACACCGGCGATGCCCAGGCCGTCGCGGAAAACTACATGAACAACGAAAAGCCGGAGTTCAGTTGGACGGGTCCGCGCGCCTACTTGGCAAAGAGCAAGGTCAAACTTCTGCTCAACCTGATACTGATTGCCAATGGATCCATTCCGCGAGGCGGTACGCTGGAGGTGGAATTGGATGTGGTCGGTGAAGATGCCAAATTCACTCTGACATCCAGGGGACGCATGCTGCGCGTACCACAGAAATTCCAGGACCTGCTCGATGGGCGGACAAGCGAAGATCCGATCGACGCGCACGCAGTTCAATACTACTACACTCTTCTATTGGCCGGTGAGGCTGGCATGAAAATCGATGTCCATATGGATGACGAGAAGGTGGTCTACACTGCAAGCAACGCGTGAATTCTGGCGGTTTGCCTAGGCGATTGCTTATGGATTCCCGATAGTGTTGTGTTGGCCTACCGTTCGCGTCAGGCAGCAATTTTGTAACCACGTTGCATGACCTTGGTCCAAGAAAAGTACAGATAGATAAAATTTTAGCGATCTGTTTTCGCGTTTTTTCAAAACTATAGCGTAACGTCAGCTCATAAAGTCGAAAAAAGACTGTTGAGGACGAGAATATGGAACGCTGTATGATCTTGGACGCTTCAAGCGTCATTCGAAAAGTCACTAAACGGATTCTCACAGATGAGAATTTGATGCTCATCGAGGCCGAGAGCGGCGCACAAGCCCTGTCGATGGCCGCTGCGCAAATGCCCGACTACATCATTGTTGATACTGGTGTATCGGACTTCAATGTTGAAGATTTGATCCGCAAGCTGCGCAAGATGGACCGGAATTCACAGACAAAGATTATTGCTTGCATGACACAAGTTGATCTTGTTGCCATGACACGGGCGAAACGTGCCGGTGCCGATGACTTCATGCTCAAGCCGTTTGATCGCAAATCACTGCTTGGTCAATTCCGCGGCATGGAACGCGTCGCCGCCTAAGGCAATCAAGCCGTAATTGGCTCGCGATCGCAGATTTGGGTATTTTCACAATGCCCTCTGATCCTGGCGCTACAGTTTCGCCCATGGCAGATTGACGTGAGCCAAATAAAAAAGATCACAGTGCAAAAAAATCCGCCGGGTTATTGCCCGGCGGTTTTTGTTTGTTCGATTATTTTTCCGTAAAGACGATCAGGCGCTTTCCTGCATGTCCATCGGCTCTGGATCGCGCAGAACATAGCCGCGTCCCCAGACAGTTTCGATGAAGTTCACGCCGCCCGACGCAGAGTCGAGTTTCTTGCGCAGCTTACAGATAAATACGTCAATGATTTTGAGTTCTGGCTCATCCATTCCGCCATAGAGGTGGTTGAGGAACATTTCCTTGGTGAGCGTTGTGCCCTTGCGCAGCGAAAGCAGCTCGAGCATTTGATATTCTTTACCGGTCAAGTGTACGCGTTGACCACCCACTTCAACCGTTTTCGCATCAAGATTGACGACCAACTCGCCAGTAGTGATGACAGATTGAGCATGCCCCTTGGAACGACGCACAATGGCATGAATGCGTGCAACCAGTTCGTCCTTGTGGAACGGCTTGGTCATATAGTCGTCTGCGCCAAAGCCAAGTCCCCGGACTTTATCTTCGATGCCAGCCATACCTGAAAGAATCAGGATCGGCGTTTTTACCTTGGATAAGCGAAGTGTGCGAAGCACTTCGTAGCCCGACATATCCGGTAAGTTCAAATCCAGAAGAATAATGTCGTAATCATAGAGCTTGCCTAGATCGACACCTTCCTCGCCAAGATCGGTCGTATAAACATTAAAGCTTTCCGACTTGAGC
>JAHEJF010000446.1 GCA_024639025.1 Ahrensia sp.
TGGCGTTTTGCAACAGCGACATTGATCGGTGTTGTCCCAACAGCGTTTTTGATGGCCCATCTTGGAGAGACAGCGATCGAGAGCGACAGTAGTTTTGCAATTTGGTTCTCTGTGCTCCTGGCGCTGGTTGTGGCGCTGCCTTTGTTCGTTCAATACTGGCGCAAAGGCTGACTATCCGCGAAAGCGGACGAACATTTCTCGATTGCGAGGCGCACCCGCAAAGTTACGGCGTTGTCGCCTTTGCCATGCCGACGAACTAGTGTTTGGGTTTGTTTTGAACCCGATCAGCCAATAACCTCAAACCAAGTATTCATGCCCGCGGCAGCATGCTCAAGCATATGACAGTGGAAGAGCCATTTGCCGGGATTGGTAGCGACAAATGCAATTCTGATGGTTTGCCGCGGGCCAATCAAAAACGTATCGCGCCAGATCTCAGTCTCATCGATGGAAGCACCATTTGGCGCCAGGATGCGGAAGTGATGGCCGTGTGTATGCATTGCATGGTCGAAAGCGGTACTATTAATCACCTCAAGGATCACCGTCTCACCGCGTTTTGCCCGAAAGAATGGAGTGTCTGTGAGACCAGCATCGCCGTTCATCACCCAAAATTGGCCAGTTGCCATGATTTCTTCGCGCTCGAGAATTTGCCCTTTGTGGCGAATAGCGACGCGCCCGCCCATGGCACCGCCCTCCATCGCAAGCGAATGAAGAGTGGCGTTCTCAAGATCAGGTTCGAGGATCGAGTTTTGCGAAATGGCCGGAACTGGCACCGGATCGCCTGTGTCGCCCTGCAAGTCGAATCTGAGAAAAGCAAAGCCTTCGTCGCCAGAAACTTCTTCGACACTGAATCCCTCTTGTGGAACAACGAGCAAATCTACGCGCTGCGCTGGTGCAATCAGCAGTGGTGAACCAGGAACAGCGGACGGTTCCGGCAATGCTTGACCGTCATAAGCGAGCACCTTTGCTTTGAAGAGTGTCGGATCGATCTGAAGAGTGCGGGCATTTGATGCGTTTATAAGTCTGAGCCTGTGCGGTTTCCCTTGCTGAAGTGTGTGAGTTGGTAGGCTTTCGCCATTGACAGTTAGCCAGTTGCCGAGGCGTCCCGCGTGGCTCCAATCATGCAACGAACCAATGCTCTCTTCATCAAGAACACCCTCATGGTTAAGCCGCCAGTCGTCAAGAATTAGAGTTATATCGCGATCTTTTGGAAATGGCAGGTCTGGCTCATCGATGATAAGTGGCCCATAGAGCCCACGTGCAACCTGGTTCCAGCTGCGATTATGAGCATGATACCAATAGGTACCCGCGTCAGGCGCGAGGAAGTCATAGGTGAAGCTCTCACCAGGTTGGATAGGGTCTTGCGTGAGCCCACTGACACCATCCATGCGATTTTCGATCCTGATGCCATGCCAATGAACAGATGTTGGTTCGTCCAAGTGATTGGTGAACCGAACACGAACCCGCTCGCCCTTGGTTGCACGAACTACCGGTCCAGGCGTTCGACCCTCGTAGGTCCAGAGCGGCGATGCAGCATCCTCGAACAAAACCTGTGTCGCGGGTTTGATTGTCATATGCTGGATCGTCTGGCCGTCGGCGGCGGTCGTGAAAGAGGGAACGATCAGAGCTCCTGCACTTGCTGCAGTCCTTTGAAGAAGTGTGCGGCGTGTAAGTGTCGTCATAATCGTCTTCCTTATTCCATACAAAATGGAATGATGTTTGCCGTGGCGGGTGACGCTGTGTTGATATATATGTGCAGAATTGCCCTTTCTCCATTTTCTTCAAGCTGCGCATCAATTGAGACGCCGTGCGGTCTCACTTAAACCTCTTTATGACTCACGCGGACTTCTTCTTAGTCGCCAAACACATTGGGTTGGACACAGCGATCAGCCTCTTAAGCCGCATATAACTGTGTTTCACGCAAAGCAAATATCGAGCTGTGAGCGCTTTGATCGAGTCAAGTAATTCACTATTCCTCACACCCATTATGCTTCCGCCACATCGCTGCATTGTGACCTTCTGGCACGCTGGCGCAAGGGTCTTCAGCATAGCCCCTAAGCTCATTGTAACGTTCGATTTGTTGGGGCGACAACAACTCCACCGAAATTAAATGGCGCGAAAGATGGGCAAAGCGCAGTTCAGCCCGGTGCTTCTCTGCGGTGTCGATCAGCTCTTTGAGGGCCGTCCTTGACAGGTTTTTGCCCATGAAACCATCATCCAACGCCTGTTCGGCAGCAATCAGCTTTCTGCCCGCTTCAATTGCTTCCAGCTGCATTTTTTCAAAGATTTGCTCGAAGGCCGACACTTGAGTTTCTGTTAATTCCAACGCTTCACGCAACTCAAGAACATGAGCAGGTCCCGGATGATTGTTGAGTTCAGCCGGCAACGCCAATCCCCAGCCGCCGCCGCGCCGAAGCTCCTCAATGTCATCATTCGACAAACTTGAAATCTGTCGCTTTTCCAATCCGGCGTAAGGCTTGTGTTCGCTGGAGGCAAGACTTGAGGGAACTGTAAAACCTAGCAAGAGAAAGGCCAATAAGTATCGCATCGCACTGCTCCTTTTAGACAGATCTTGTCACACCAGAGACTATTTACATATGATATTGATCATGTTCTCAAAATTTGTAGCACTTTTTAATCAAGCCCAACCTCATTCGTTGCAAACTGACGAATTGTTGTTCCGAACGGGAGACCCAGTCGATTCATTGTATCTGGTTGATCGTGGATGCATTGCACTGGAAAGGC
>JAHEJF010000447.1 GCA_024639025.1 Ahrensia sp.
ACTGTCGCCAGATCAGAGGAACATAACTTGCTTCCCTAAATTTGTGGTAAACCGCAGTGCATTGAGCCATAGAGCAAATCGAACGCCCACTCAGTGCTCATAACTGGTATTCGCGCATCCACGAATAGAGATCAGCAATGCGGAGAAATTCGACCGCGTAATCAGGCATGCGTGGTGCAGGTGCTGTCAGATCAGCCCCGGCGAACTGGTTCAAGACGCCCATCACCAGATCGGCGCATCTGCCGCCAAGCATCATGGCGGGACCATTTGTGCTTCCCGCGTTTTTGCGTTCAGAACTGCCATCTCATCAGTGATCTTCGTCTATCTGTCTCCCTACCCAATCGAAGTGGCGTTGCCGCTCGCGGTACTGGCAGGCGTCTCGAGGGCCTTGCTTTTGGGTTTGGTATTCAACATTCTCAATTTCGAGGATGGTTTGGGCACCATCAGCATCAGTGCCTATTGGCAAATGGTGATCAGAGGTGCCTTCCTTTTTGCTGTGATACTTTTTCAAGCAAGGATCATGTCGCGGACCCATAGGACTGGTTAGAATGCATGAGTAAAATTTCGAGCATCGATGCCCGATTGTTTCAAGTCCCTTTGGCAGAGGTGCTTGTTGATGCCAAACATGGTGATCACCATTTCTTTGAATTGATCACCGCAACCATTACCCTGGACGATGGGAGTGAGGGCACAGGCTACACCTATACCGGCGGCAAGGGCGGGCACGCGATCCTGGCGATGATCGAGCATGATTTGACGCCGATGTTGGTGGGCGCCGATGCAACCGATGTGGAGTCGCTGTATGAAGCCATGCAATGGCACGTGCATTATGTTGCGCGCGGCGGCATTGCGTCCTTTGCGATCTCGGCGGTCGATATCGCGCTATGGGACCTGCGCGGCAAAAAAACAGCGCAGCCCCTGTGGAAAATGGCGGGCGGTGCGGATCAATCGTGCAAAGCCTATTGCGGCGGGATCGACCTGAATTTTCCATTGCCGAAACTGCTTGATAGTATCCAGTCCTATCTTGATAGGGGCTATCGCGCGGTCAAGATCAAGATTGGACAACCCAAACTTGAAACCGACCTGGAGCGCATTGCAGCGGTGCGGGAGCTGATCGGACCAGATGCGAGTTTCATGGTAGACGCCAATTATTCCATGAGCGTGGATGAGGCGATTGAAGCGTCCAATGCTTTCAAGCCTTTTGATTTGTTGTGGTTTGAAGAGCCAACAATCCCGGATGACTATTTTGGCTACGCCACGATCACAGAGCAAACCGGTATGCCGCTCGCCATGGGTGAGAATTTGCACACCATTCACGAGTTTGAACTTGCACTGAACCATGCCAAGTTGAGCTTCATCCAGCCCGATGCTTCCAATTGCGGTGGCATTACAGGTTTCCTGCAGGCGGCAGAGCTGGCCAAGAAAGCAGGCGTTCCGGTGTGCAGTCATGGTATGCAGGAATTGCATGTCAGCCTTCTATCTGGAATCAAGGACAGCGGTTGGCTGGAAGTTCACTCCTTTCCAATCGATGAATACACAATGCGGCCATTGGTGGTTGAAAATGCCCGGGCGGTTGCACCCGATGTACCGGGCACCGGTGTGACATTTGACTGGCATAAGCTGAACGCCGCCAATTTACTGACAAAGTGAGTAACCCATGACCATAAAGGCAGGCGTCTATCGCGGCGACAAAACGTTCAGCGTCGGCGAAATTCAGGGCGCCTTTGAGGCGTTGACCACAAACCCCAATTCAATGAAGTCGATGATCCGCATATCAGGTGATGCATCATGAATGTTTTGGACAGTTTTAGCCTCGAAGGAAAGACGGCGCTGGTGACAGGGGCCAAACGGGGCATTGGGCGCGGCATGGCCGAGGCTTTGGCATCAGCCG
Organism: Ahrensia sp.; assembly: GCA_024639025.1. Lineage (GTDB taxonomy): Bacteria > Pseudomonadota > Alphaproteobacteria > Rhizobiales > Rhizobiaceae > Ahrensia. Next base: position 1,892 of record JAHEJF010000447.1, read on the forward strand.
GTGCAGATATTATCGGCGTCAGCGCGACAATGGACGAGGACGGTGGCGAGGTTGGTGGAGCGGTGCGCGCCATGGGCCGTTCCTTTGCTTCCTTTGCGTGCGATTTTTCGGATCGGCAAGCGCTTCTGAATTTCGCAGCCACGGTGCAAAACCAGCATCCGGTCATCGATATTTTGATCAACAATGCGGGCACGATCAAACGCAAGCCGGCAGCAGAACATGATGATGAATTGTGGGACGAGGTGATTGAAACCAATCTGTCGGCGCAGTTCGTCCTGACCCGTGAGATCGGAAAATCTATGCTTGAACGCGGCAGCGGCAAGATCATTTTTACCGCTTCTGTGTTGACATTTCAGGGCGGTATCACCGTGCCCGGTTACGCGGCTTCCAAGGGCGGAATCGGTCAGCTTACAAAAGCGTTTGCCAATGAGTGGGCCGGCAGGGGCGTGAATGTCAATGCGATTGCACCGGGCTATATCGCGACCGACAATACCGAAGCCTTGCGCGAGGATCCGGCTCGAACCAAGTCCATTCTTGATCGCATCCCTGCGGGTCGATGGGGGAAGCCGGACGACTTTGCCGGCCCGGCTGTGTTTCTGGCATCATCAGCTGCCAATTATGTCCACGGTGAGATTCTGACCGTCGATGGCGGTTGGATGGGGCGGTGATTCAGACTGCTGGCGCAGTTACCTCATTGCAGCTGGTTTCACGATTCACCTGGATGAAATCAAATGAAGCGATCGACTTTCGGATTGAAATTTGAGCTCTGGCAGCGTGAGGATGCTGCACACTCCGAGGCGACTGAATCACAAATCCAGCGTTCGTGACGATCCTTTGTCAATGCAG
>JAHEJF010000448.1 GCA_024639025.1 Ahrensia sp.
CACCACAACATCACGACCGACTGGAAGCTTGGACAAGTCTTTTTGCTGGCGCAGTTTGGCAATGTAGTCCACGGCATCGATGCAGTTTTCAGCGTCATCGCCGTCAAGGCCAAGATCGTTAACACCTGGCAATCCGACGCCGAGAAACACCGCATCGAAATCTTCGACCAGGTTCTCAAGCGAGATGTCGTGGCCAAGTGCCATGCCATTTTTGATCTCAATGCCGCCGAGTTCGGAGATGAAATCCACCTCCCGTGCAGCAAAATCGTCGGTTGATTTATACGCTGCAATGCCAAACTCGTTCAGGCCGCCACTTTTTTGTTTGGCTTCAAAGATGGTGACGTCGTGACCATGCATTGACAATCGGTGCGCACAGGACAGTCCGGCAGGACCAGCACCGACCACCGCAACCTTTTTGCCGCTCTCGGGCGCGCGTTCAAACGGGTGGGAGAGGGACGCCTGCATGTAATGATCGGTTGCATAGCGTTGCAACAGGCCGATTTTCACCGGCTTGCCTTCTGCAACTTCTCTGACGCAGACCTCTTCACACAGTGTTTCTGTCGGGCACACGCGAGCGCACATGCCACCCATAATGTTTTGCTCAAATATAGTTCTGGCAGATCCCTTTGGATTGTCTGTCGCGATCTGACGGATGAACATCGGAATGTCGATGCTTGTCGGGCACGCAGTCATACACGGAGCGTCGTAGCAGAAATAGCACCGGTCAGCCTCAACCGCGGCCTCGTGTTTTGTCAGGGGTGCATGAAGATCGGCAAAATGCTCGATATAGTCCTGGTCGGATAATCTACCCGTTTTGATGTCAATAGAATCGTTTGATGAAGCCATGTGCGATCTCTCCAAATAATGGATGCCGCACCGGCGTCTTGACCCAATTCAGCAATCCGTCGAAACACCAGACTTGCAAAATTTTACCAAAAGGTCAAATTTTTTCTGCAGCGGTTGCGAACAAAGAGGCCGCCCTGAGGCGGCCTTCTAATTTCTCAATGAATGGGGCTATTTGGCCATCATCATTGCTTTCTTCGTGATGGCATCGGTCCAAGCACCCTCAGGACGTTTGGTTATCACCGGATCATCGCCGCCCGACAGGAGCGAATCGACTGTTGTTTCAGCCGCAGCCACATCTAGAGTGCCGTCTGAGCCTTCAGTCAATTTGTTGACTTCGCCCATCATGCGGCGCTGATGTGCCTCGGTCTGAGCACCGGTGGCATCGTTTTCCAGAACGATGTCGGCGGCTTCATCAGGATTCTCGCGCGCATAGTCCCATCCCTTCATGGATGCAGCAACAAAGCGTGCCAGCTTATCCGCCATTTCGGGATCGGCGAGGTTGTCTTCAGTGGTATACAGCCCATCTTCCAGCGTCGCGACGCCCTGGTCGGTATAGTTGAAGACCACCAGATCATCGGGTGAGAAACCGGCGTCGATAACCTGCCAATACTCGTTGTAGGTCATGGTCGAGACGCAATCTGCCTGTTTCTGAATGATTGGGTCAACATTGAAACCTTGCTTGAGCACGGTCACACCGTCAGCACCGCCATCTGTAGAAATTCCCAATTTGCTCATCCATGACAGGAAGGGGAATTCGTTGCCGAAGAACCAAACACCCAATGTCTTGCCCTTGAAATCTTCGGGAGAGGAGATGCCTGTTTCCTTGCGACAAGTCAGCATCATGCCTGAACGTTTAAATGGTTGTGCGATATTGACCAGAGGCACACCTTTCTCCCGCGCAGCCAGCGCGGCTGGCATCCATTCGATAATCACATCAGCACCACCGCCGGCGATTACCTGTGGTGGCGCGATATCCGGGCCACCTGGCTTGATCTCTACATTGAGGTCGACCTCGTCATAATATCCCTTGTCCTTGGCCACGTAATAGCCTGCGAACTGTGCTTGTGTGACCCATTTCAGCTGCAGTGTAAGATCATCTGCTGCTATTGCTGTTGTGGATGCCAAAGCCATTGCGGCCCCTGCTGCCATTGCTATCCATTTCTTCATTTCTGTACTCCTCTTTGCAAACTCATTCGTCGTTAAAAACTCTATTTCTCGTTGTCGTCGCTAGCTCCTGTTGGACGGGTGCCAGAAGGTTACCGAGCGTTCAATCAGTGCGATGGCGCCATAAGAAAGCGAACCGGCGATCGCTGCTACGAAAATTGTGGCCCAAACCATATCAACATTCAATCTTCCCACTTCTGCAGAGATGCGAAAGCCCATGCCGACAATCGGCGTGCCAAAGAATTCGGCCACGATTGCCCCGATCAGAGCCAGCGTGGAATTTATCTTCAGTGCGTTGAAAATAAACGGCATGGCGGCTGGTAGCCTGAGCTTGAGCAATGTTTGCGATTTGGATGATGCATAGGTTTGCATCAGATCCCTTTCCATGCTGCTCGCCTGGTTGAGGCCCATTACCGTGTTCACCAGCATTGGGAAGAAAGTCATCACAACAACCACGGCGGCCTTGGACTGCCAGTCAAAACCGAACCACATTACCATAATGGGCGCGATACCGATTATGGGAAGCGCGGCGACCAAATTTCCGATGGGCATTATGCCTGCCTTCCAAAAGGGCGAACGATCAACCAGAATCGCAATACCAAAGCCTAGGCTGCAGCCGATCACATATCCGCTTATCACCGCCTTAAGATAAGTTTGTTGGAAGTCGGCCCAAAGCGTGGGGACCGAATTGGTGATGCGTTCCCAGATCATGGAGGGAGGGGGCAAG